>JAZQAP010000269.1:0-2206 GCA_045545275.1 Thermoguttaceae bacterium
CCTGAAAAAGATTCCGCTCGGCGCCGACGTTTCGGTCGACGCGTTGGCGAAAAAAACGGTCGGCTTCACCGGCGCGGACATTCGCAACTTCGTCAACGAAGCGACCCTTTGGGCGACGCGCAACAACAAAAACGAAGTGAATTCCTCCGACTTCGACTTTGCGTTCGAAAAGATTCAAATGGGTCTCAAACGCGACGAAATCGTGTCGCCGAAAGAAAAACGCAAGACGGCGTATCACGAAGCCGGACACGCGCTTATCGGTTGGTTCCTCCCGGTCGGCTCGACGGTTCACAAGATCACCATCGTCCCCCGCGGACGTTCGCTCGGCGCGACCTGGTTCCTCCCGGAAGACGACAAACTGAATTACAACGAATCGGAAGTTCGCGCGACGCTGGCTCGCTTCTTGGCCGGTCGCGCCGCTGAAAAGCTCGTGTACGACGAGACTTCCGCCGGCGCCGAGAACGACCTAAAACGGGCGACCGACTTGGCGCGCGACATGATCGTTCACTGGGGAATGAGCGAGCGGCTCGGCCCGGTCGCGTTCCGCAACTCGGAGTCGCACCCGTTCCTTGGTCGCGAAATGACGAGCGACGTCCGCGAGTACAGCGAGGAAACGGCGCGAATCATCGACGAAGAAATCGTCCGAGCGATGCGCGAAGCCGACGAAACGGCGCGCAACCTAATTATCGAGAAGCGCGAACTTTTCGAAGCGCTGACCGACGCGCTGGTCGCCGAGGAAGAACTCGATTACGACCAAATCGTCGCGATTTTGGGCCCTATGCCGAAAGAAGCCGACGAAGAAGACGCCGCGTCGCAAACCGAAACGCCAACCGACTCGACCGACTCGACCGGCTCGACCGCCGAAAACGGAACCGCCGAAAACGGTTCGAACGTTCCGAACGACGTAACGATTTCGGTCGCTTCGCCCGACGTCGCGTCGACGCAACCGCAAGCCGACGCGACGCTTAACGACGGCGCCGCGCTCGACGACGCCAAGTCGCCGGAAACCGACACGACCGACGAAAACGGCGTCGCGTAACCGCCGTTCCGTTTCCGCTTAACCCCGCGCGACGCAAGCGATTGCGTCGCGCTTTTTTTCAATCGTTTCCTAATGAATCCGAACTCGCGCCGCAACGCCTCCGCCCCGCCCGCTTCGTCGCCCGCCGAAAAAGCGACGCGTTCAAACCGCGCGACGTCTTTTCGCGTCGACGTTTGCGACGCTCGCAAAAAAAGCGGTCGCGTTTACACGCCGCGTTTCATCGTCGAAAAAATTCTCGACTTAACCGATTATCGCGGCGCTCGCGTCGCGCGAAAACACGTCGTCGACCCGAGTTGCGGCGACGGCGCGTTTTTAACCGTCGTCGTCGAGCGTTATTGCCGAGAAAACGCAACCCTTGACGCGGCGGCGCTTAAAACGGAACTCGAAACGTTCGTTCACGGAATCGAAATCGACCCGACGGAACGCGAACAATGCGTTCGCAACCTTAACGCCGTCGCGTTAACCTTTGGCGTTCAAGAGGTTAATTGGGACGTAATTTGCGACGACGCGTTGACGGTCGACCGTTTCGACGGGCGAACGGACTTCGTCGTCGGCAACCCGCCCTACGTCCGCGTTCACAACCTCGGCGCGACGTTTGGCGCCGTAAAGCGCTTCGAGTTCGCGCAAACCGGAATGACCGACCTTTTTCTCGTTTTTTACGAACTTGGTTTGCGAATGTTAAACCGAACCGGCGTCTTAGGTTACATAACGCCGAGTTCCTTTTTTACGAGCGTCGCCGGAAATCGCTTGCGTCAAAAAATCGTCGCCGACAACCTCCTTGCGAAACTCGTCGACTTAAAACACCGTCAAGTTTTCAACGCGTCGACGTATTCGACGATCGTCGTCCTAACTCCCGGCCGCCCAACAGGTTCCGCAACCGAATACTTCGCGTTTTCCGACAACGACAAGCTGTCGCTAATCGAACGTTTGGCGCCGGACGACTTTTGCGTCGACGGTCAATTTTATTTCTCGACGCGCCGCAACCTCCGATTTCTTCGAGAGATACTGACGTTTCAGACGCCTCGCGCCTCCGAACGCTTCGCGGTAAAAAACGGTTTCGCGACGCTCGCCGACTCGTTTTTCATCGGCGACGCCGGAAGTTTCGGCTTTACAAACTTTACGATTCCCGTTGTGAAAGCCTCGACCGGCGTTTGGTCGCGCTGTCTT
>JAZQAP010000270.1:0-14830 GCA_045545275.1 Thermoguttaceae bacterium
GCCCCGCCCCCCCCCCCCCCCGCCGCCCCAAAAAACCCGGCCCCCCGGCGCCCTTCTGGGGGGGGCGGGGGGGGGTTCCGAAGGATTGTCGATTTTGAGTTGAGAAAGCGCGCCGAGTTTTCCCCTCGTCGGCGCGGCGAGGCGGTTTCGTTTCGCGGCGGTTTCGACGTTTCCGTTGGAAGCGCGACGGTCGCGCCGGCTCCGTCGGTTCGCGTCGCGGTCGTTAACTCGTTAAACCGTTAACTCGTTAAACCGCCGCCGTTTTCGCGTTCGTTTCGATTAGCGGAGGAAGTTTTGCAGGAACGTTCCGTTATCGGCGACGTCGAAGAGCGGACGCGCGGCGCCGCAAGCGTTGGCGCGGGCTCCGCCGCCGAGGTACCAAACGATCCCGGCCGAGACGTTCCAAGTTTCTTCGTCGCGAAGGTTCCCCAAGCCGCGTTCGCTCGGGATAATGTACGTCGCGCCGCCCTTAACCGCGAAAGAATCCGAAAGCGGAGCTTCCGCCGTCGCGCCGACGATCGCTTCGTTCCATTCGGTAACGCCCCCGAAAACGGTCGCTTGCGCGCCTTGGTCGAAGTTCGTTCGCAGGAACATCGTATAATAGGAGGTCGCGGTCGCCTTCCCTTCGACGGTCAATTCTTCGTCGAGGCGCAGGAAGTCGAACTCGTCTTCGTTGAGCGCAAACGCGCCGCGGAACCCGATATCGACGAGCCCGCCGAACGAATACGACAATTCCGCGCGGAGTTGGCTCAACTCGTATTGACGATAGTAATCTTCGATCAGCGAGTCGTAAACGACGCCCGCCGACCAACCGTCGCAACCGACCGGAGCCCGGAAGAAAACGCCCGCCGTCCAAAAGACTTGCGTTCGCGCGTCGTCCGTTTCAAACCCGTTCGCCGCCGTCCCGTTGAAATCGAGTTGCGTCGCGCGGGCGCCCGCTTGAACGTTCAAACCGCAGAAAAGCGGTTGAGCGCTCGCCCAGTTCAACGCGAATTGAGCGCCGAAGTTGCCGGAATCTTCAAAGTCGAGCGGATTTCGCATCGCGAGCGCGCCCGTTTCGAGTTGCAAATTTTGCAGGAAACCGCAACAACCGCCCCAATAACCGGCGCAATTGTTATAATAGGACGGTTCGCCGGCAAGATTTTGCCCGTAAGCCGCGACCGGAGGAACCGCGGTTCCGGCGACCGGCGCGTATCCGCCGTAAAATTGGCTCGGATGATACTCCGCTTGACCAATGCGAGCGTAAGGGTTGTTCGACGGACGCGCCGGTTCCGAAACGCCGCCGTAAAACGCGTTTTGCGAACCGGTTTGACGCGGCGCGGCGTCGGTTTTCGGCGCGTCTTCGGCGACGATCGACGGCGCGTATTGCGGGGCGGGCGCGACGCCGGGAGCCGTCGGAGCCGGAGTCGGAGTCGGAGTCGGAGCCGCCAATTCGCTTTTATTCGTCGGAACCGGAGCCGCCAATTCGCTTTCGTTCGTCGGAGCCGGAGCCGCCAATTCGCTTTCGTTCGTCGGAGCCGGGCCCAAAACGTCGTTCGGCGCTTCGAGACGGGTCGGCGCGGCGGTCGGAATTTCTTCGATCGTTCCCAGTTGCGTCGGCGCGGCGGATTCGAGCGGCGCGCCGTCCGAAAGTCCCGCGCTCAAAGAAGACGAAGCGGGCTCGGTCGGTTCGGCGAGCGTTTCGCCGAGCGTCGGATCGAGCAAATCGCCGTCGGCGGCGGGCGGCGCGAGCAAGTCGTCGCCAAGCAGCGGTTCGGAAAATTCCGGCGAAGCGACCGGAATCGAGTCGAGATTATCCGACGATCGCGAACGGACGTTTTCGGCGGCGACCCCCGAACCGGCGGCGAGCAGAAGCGCCGCGCAAGCGCCGATCGCGCCCGCGTTTTTCGTCTTCAAAAGGCGCGCCAAAAGTTGCCGACCGCCGACGCAACCGTTATTCTTTTCCCAATTTCTCAAATCGCTCATAATTCTTCCTCAACGTTTTTCGACAAGACGTCCGCGAACGGGGCGCAAAAATTGACAAGTTTCACTGCGACGCTCAAAGCGTCGGGCGCGCCGCGGTTCGGCGCCGTTTAGGAAGCCGTCGAGTCGGTCGCGTTTCTCGCTTCTTTTGAGAAACGCCGAAAGCTCGAGGCGTCGTTACTATTCTTTTCGACCGCGAATCGTCAAAGTTTTACAAAATAATCCAAAAAATCGATAAAATCGGAATATTTTAACAAACTTAACAAGCGTCGTACTCTTTCGCCGAAACAAGAGACGTTCCGTTTCGCAATATTGGTTAAAGAAAAAGCCGTTTGATTTTCTCAATTTCAGCGCTAAAAAACGCTAAAACAAACGACAACGAAAGACGCGACATTATTCGAAAAATCGACGCGGCAAATAAAATGACTAAAGACGGACGCCGAACGTTTCGCGCCCTATGAAAGGCGGAAAAATCGGCGTCGTCGAAATAATCCGACCGATTTTTAGCGTTTTCAGTCGATTTCCGCCAAAAATTCGTCGACCGTCGGCGCGCCTCCGAAGAGCGGGCAAACTTCGTTTTCGACGTATTCTTGAATCGCTTGGGTCGCGGCGCCGCAAGCGCTCGGAATCAACCGCGTTCGATATCCCAAGTCGTAAGCGCCCCAAGCGGTCGCTTGCGCGCAAACGTTCGACAAGAAACCGGCGACGCCGACGTTTTTAACGCCCGCTTCGGCGAGAATTTCGGCAAGGTTCGTGTGAACGAAGCCGTTGAGCGCGCGTTTGCCGACGAGAACCGTTTCCCCGGCTTTCGGCGCCATCTCGTCGATAATCGCCCCGCCCCAACTTTCCGGCGCGAAAACGTCGCCGTCGACGACGCCCTTCAAAATGCCTTCGAAGTTGTTTTCGAGCGTCCACTTGCGATCGAGAACGAACGGACAGTGAATAATTTTGACGCCCTTTTCGCGCGCTCCGTTCAGGAGTCGAACGGCGTTTTCGATCGTTTGGTTGCGAGCGATTTCGTCGCGAACTAAACCGTTCAATTTTCCGCCTTCTTTGCAAAAATCGTTTTGGAACTCAATAAAAATAATCGCGGTTTCGTTTGCTTTCATTGCGTTTTCTCCTTATTATCGCCGCGACGTCTTTTATTCGCGACTTTTTTCTAAAAATCATAAACGCTTTAATCGTTAAGTCCGACGTTTTAATCTTCTAAATCGTCGTCGAGCGACTCGGTCGCCCAAAGATTCGCGTAAAACGGCGAATTTTTCAGCGCTTCTTCGTGCGTTCCGACGAACTGCGCGACGCCGTCTTGCATAACGACGACGCGGTCGGCCAATTTGATCGCGCTTAAACGGTGCGTTACCAAAATCGTCGTGCGGGAACCGACGTAATTTTTCAGCGCTTTGTGAATATAACGCTCGCTCTGCAGGTCGATTTGGCTCGTCGCTTCGTCGAGCAACAAAATGCGCGGGTTCTTCAAAATCGCCCGCGCCAACGCGATGCGCTGCCGTTGCCCGCCGGAAAGAAGCGCGCCTCCGGGGCCGACGTTCGTGTCGTACCCGTCGGCGAGTTCTTCGCGGATAAACTCGTCGGCGTAAGCCTTTTTCGCGGCTTCGATCGCCTCTTCCCGCGACGCGCCCGGTTTTCCGTAACGAATATTCTCAAAAACGGTGTCGTTGAAGAGGACGGAGTCTTGCGCGACGAGGCCGATTTGATCGCGCACGTCGGCGGTTTTGATTTCCGTCATCGGTATTCCGTCGATTAAAACGCGGCCTTGCGTCGGGTCGGTAAAACGCGGAACGAGGCTCAAAAGAGTGCTTTTCCCGCAACCGCTGCGCCCGACGATCGCGACCGTTTCGCCGTATTTAATCTCAAACGAAACGTTTTTCAAAACGAGGCGGCTTTCTCGCCCTTTGTCGGAACCGGCGTTCTTCGCCTCGACTTTACCGGTCGCGTCGGTTTTAACGGTCGCGGCAATTTTAGCGGCGTTTCGTTTTTCTTTCCAAGCGTTCCAAGCGGATTTTATCGCGTCGCGCGATTTTATTTTTCTTCGTTCCGGCGCCGGCAAAAACGTTTCGGGAATCGGGTATTCGTAAAAAACGCCGTCGAAAACGATCGATTTTTCAAATTTTTGCAACCGTTTCGGTTTTTCGCAATCTTTAATCGCCGGTTCGCGGTCGATAATTTCAAAAATCCGGTCGGCGGCGGCGCATCCGCCTTGCAAATTGGCGAAAATATCGGACAACCGACGCGCCGGGTCGGACGCGCCGATCAAAAAGCCGTAAAACAAAATCAACGAGCCGAGGTCGAGCGGACGCGACGACGTCGGAATCCCGAAAATCGTCGTTTGTTGGTGAATGACGAGGTACGCGCCGACTAAAATCGTCAGCACAAGCATCATAATCCCTAAACATTCCGTAAGCGGACTCGTCATCGCGCTATATTTCGCCGTTTTCATCCCGCGTTTGAAATAGCTCTTATTCGTTCGCCGGAATTTTGCCAACTCATAACCTTCGCGATTAAACGATTTAACAACGCGAACGGAGCGAAAAGTCTCCTCGACGCGTCCGTAAAGTTGCGCCATTTCCCGCATCGAGTTGCGAACGACGCGCTTGAGCGATTTCGCCAACCAGCGAATCGAAACCGCCGCCAACGGAACGAAAAGGAACGTAAAAAGAAGGAGCTGCCAGCTAACCAACGCCGCGCCGACAAGGCAAACAAGCATCTTTAACGGTTCGCGAATCGTCTTTCCGTAAACCAATTCAATACCGCCGCTCAACGAACCCATATCGGACGTAAAACGGCTCGTCGCGTCGGCGACGCCGCGCTGACTAAAGTGATTGACTTCGTAACCAAGGAGTTTGCGAAAGAAAAGCGCGCGCAATTCGAAAGCGCCAAGTTGCCCGATTCGCGACGAAAGGAGGGAGTGAACGTAGGTGCAGACGCCCTTCACTAACGTCCCAATCATCACAAACGCCATTAACGCTACAACCGTCATAAACGGATCGCTCGGCGTAAAACGGCGGGCGTATGGAAGCGCCGTTTCGTAACGTTCGAGTAGTTTTTCCGCTTCGGTAATTTGCGAATCGAGAAGCGACGCTCGACGCGGGTCAAACGGGACGCGCTCGTTTTGTCCCTTTTCGCTATTTTCGCCATTTTTCCCGATCAAATTTTCGGATTTTTCCGTATGAGCCGACTCTTCTAGCGCGGAAACCGGCGTTTTGCTCGCGTCGCCGCTTTCTTCGTTCATCGCGTCGCGTTCGGAGCGGAGTTTCTCAATCCGTTCCTTTTGATTAACGACTTCTTTTTCAAGCCAAGTTGAAACCGTGTCGCCTTGGAACGACACCTGAACGAGCGGATAAACGGTCGCGATGTTCCCCCCCCAACAAAGCGCAAGACAGAGCGACGACAGAACGATACCGACAATGTTCCATTTATACTTAAACGTTACCTTAAGCGCTCGCCAAAAATTTTTCATTTTTCGTTCTTTTAGTTTTTACGTCGTTCGAAATGTCGCGTCTAATTTTCGTCGCGTTGTCAACGCGCGAAACAGCGTTCGCCCGCAGTATAACGAATTTTTCGCAATCGAGCTAGAGGAATTTTAACGATTAAGAAAAAAACGCAAGAAAGAAAGCGCGTAAAAACGGAAACCTCGACGGTTTTTCGTTCGCCGTCGAGGTTTTAGAACAATTTGCGTCGACAATAACGATTATTCAACCGTTTTAAAGGCGCGCGTCGCGTCAATCGCCAAAGACGTCGCGCACCGCTTCAAGGTATTTGAAGCCGTCGGTCGTATCCGGTTCAAGGTAGCTCCCCTCCGTCCATTCGTTCCAGCAGTTAATATTCATAATGCGCGGCGATTCCGGGTCGGCGAGGATGCGATCTTTGGTAATTTGGAGCGCTTTCTTAAAGTTTTCCGGCGTGTTGTTGACGATAATGTTCGTGAACGGGTAGCCGTAATTCCCAAAGGGATCGTCTTGGTGAGCGCGCGGGCTCGAGTCCCACCCCATCGAGACGTTCGGAATGTACGGAATCGAAAAACCGTCGCGAGCGCGATCCCAATGTTTCAAATATTCGTCGCGCACCCAATTAAAATCGACTTCGCGCTGATTCAACGGAACGTGGTGAATCCAAACGTAAGACGTCGCCGAATCGAAGCCCAACGCTTCGACGATCTTAACCGGGTCGGTCAGTTTTTTCTCGCCCGGAATATTCGGATAACCCCAATAAACCGCGTTGAGGTGCAGATCGGGGAAACCGGCGGCCTTCGTTTTTTCGCGGAACCGCTCGATCGCGGCTTTCGTCGCTTCAAAGGAGCCGAAACTGTTCCCGAATTGCGTCAGGTCGTAAATCGAAAAGTACGGCGCGCCGTTGATTTTCCAATAATTCGGCTGTTTAAAATAGTCGTTAATGACGTGATCGCAAATTTTGTCGAACGTTTCCGGCGTAACCGCGCCCGGATAAAGCAGGCCGGCGGGCTTGTCCTTGCGTTTCGGGTGAATGTCGACCCAGTCGTGGTTCGCCCACATGAGCGCAAATTTAATTTTGTCCCGATTTTCCGCTTTCAGGAACCCTTCGTCGATCGCGCGTTCCAAAAACGGCCCGTCGTTGTAATAATACCAGTCGAAAAGGAAAACGTCGACGCCGTATTCGTCCGCGGCGGCGATTTTTTGCGCCATATCTTTCGGATTCGCCGAGTCCGTGTAGCCCCAAAGCGGAACTTTCGGCTGACGGTGCCCCTCGAAACGCGGTTTCGCTTCCTTCACCAGCTTCCACTCCGTCCAACCGGGGCCGAATTTCTTTTCGTTCCGCGCGTCGACGTGATAGTTGCCGAAGTAATACGCGACGACTTCGATCTCGTCGCCGTTCTTCGCCGGTTCTTGCGGTTCCGCCGCCGTTAAATTCGACGCGACCGTCAAACTCGTCGCGACCGTCGCCGCCAACGCCGTTAAAAATCCCCAACGACTCCGTTTCATCGTTCCTCCTTCGACCGGCGCGCCTTCCGACGCCCGACTCAACCCTCGATAAGCGCCCGCCGAAAAGCGCCGCTTTCGACGACCGCGAAAAAATTCCGCTCCTAAGAGCCGCAATAAAAAAACGAAACGTCTCCAAGAAGAGTTCCCCTTCTTTTTAACGTTTCGTTCCTTATTTGTCAAGCGCCGCGCCGCGAAATTGCGGAATTTCGTCTAAAACGGAACGCCGAAACCCGACCTCCGCTCGCGAAAACTTCGTTGGACGACGTTAGTCCCGCTTCCGCGACGCGCCTTAATCGCTCGAATCGGGCGAAAACTATTTGCCGACGATCCAGTGCGTGAAGCTCTTGACCTTCAAGCCGCCTTCGGTCGCGACTTGACCGACGGTTTTCGTCGTGTCGATCATGAACGGTTGGTCGAGGAGGCAGACTTCCTTGAGGTAAGTCTTGATGCGGCCTTCGACGATCTTTTCGATGATGTTTTCCGGTTTGCCGGCTTGTTGTTGACGGGTTTGTTCGACCGCGATTTCGCGTTCTTTCGCCAAAACTTCCGGATCCAAGTCGTCGGCGGAGACGGCTTTCGGGTTCATCGCGCAAATGTGCATCGCGATTTGTTCGGCCAACGCGGCGTTGTCGCCTTCAACCGCGACGACGACGCCGTCGACGTTGTTGAAGTGGACGTAGGAACCGGCGGCGCCTTCGACGCGGCAGATGCGGCTCAGTTTGAAGACTTCGCGAATCTTGTTGACGAGGTCGTCGAATTGGAGTTGGAGGTCGCCTTGCGCGAGGAGTTCTTCCGGCGTCGCGGCGCCCGGGCCTTCGGCGAGTTGTTTCGCGATGTTCGCGATCAACGCTTGGAATTCGACGGTGTTGGCGACCGGCGCGGATTCGCAAAGGAGTTCGACCATCGCGGTAACGCCGTTGGCGCTGCAGACGGCGATACGGCCCGCTTCGGTTTCGCGGTCGGAACGTTTTTCCATCGTTTTCTTACCGGCTTTGCGGATCAGTTCGATGGCGAGTTCTTCGTTGCCTTCGGCTTCTTCGAGCGCTTTTTTGCATTCCATCATCGGCAAACCGGTCTTGTCGCGGAACGATTTAACCATAGCGGCGGTAATAGCGGCCATTTTAAGCTCCTTAAATTCTATCTATTTTATCTATTCTATCTTTACTATCTTCTTCATCGACGTCGACGCCTAAAGAACGGCGCCGCGCTCCCGTTTTCGAGAGGCGACGTCGTTTTCTCGCTTGACGGTCGTTCGACGTCGGCGCCGACGTTCGACGCGATTCACGGTCGTAAACTCGGCGCGTTCAACGGCGACGTTAGTCCGAAATTATTCGGCGTCGGCTTCCGCTTTTTCGTCGGCGGCGGCGTCTTCGGCGACTTCTTCGGCCGGAGCTTCGAATTTGCGCGATTCGAGTTCTTTAACGCCTTCGACGACCGCGTCGGCGAGGTAGGAAACGATCAAATCGATCGAGCGGATCGAGTCGTCGTTCCCCGGGATCGGGAGATCGACTTCGTCCGGGTCGGAGTCGGTGTCGATGAGCGCGATCGAGACGACGCCGAGTTTGCGAGCTTCGCGAACGGCGTTCTTTTCTTTGCGCGGGTCGACGACGACCATAACGGCCGGATAACGGTTCATATCGCGGAGACCGTTCAAGTTGCGGTACATTTTGCGGTATTCGCGCGCCAACGACGCTTGCATTTTCTTCGAGTAGGTCGAAAGCTCTTCGCCGTTGATGATCTTTTCGAGTTCTTCGAGGCGCTTCAGGCGGCTGCGAATCGTGTTGAAGTTCGTCAGCGTGCCGCCGAGCCAACGTTCGGAAACATACGGCATGCCGCAGCGTTGCGCTTGGGTCGCGATCGTTTCGGACGCTTGACGCTTCGTGCCGACGAAGAGAATCAGGCTGCCTTCGGCGGCGACTTGCTTCAGGTATTTGCGAGCGCGGAGAACGCCGCGAACCGTTTCGCGAACGTCGATGATGTGAATCAGCTTGCGGCGACCGTAAACATACGGACGCATTTTCGGATTCCAGAGGCTCGCGCGGTGCCCGAAGTGAACGCCGGATTCGATCAAAGCTTTAATGGAAAGAGGAGCGTCGGCCATTTTTCTTCCTTTCTCGTCGTCGTTCGGCACATCGTTACGGAACCGACCGCTCGTATAACTCCGAAACGGCGTTCCCAATCGACGTTTAGACGACGCGATTCAAATTAGGGTGATTTCGCTCAACGAACGCCTTGCGCCGCGTCGTTAATCGACGACGTCGAAACGCGCATTAATTAATAACGTCAAAAAGCGTTCGTCGCGTCGGTTTTTTCACATGTCGCGAACGCTCGAACCGACGCGAGCGCCGCGCCGCCGGTCGCGCCCTCGACTCCGACGAACGGTGAGGACGCGGCGAAACGGCGATACTAAAATTTCTTCGATTTTAGCGCGACATTCTCTTTCGTCAACGGGGGGCCCTTCCCTTTCTCGACGTTTTTTCCATTTTCCCGTTTTTTTCCGCGAACTTCCCTTTTGAATTTCGCGTCGCAACGGTCGCAACGATTTTAACGGTCGTCGTTCGTTTCGCCAAAATCGTTTCGCCAAGAAAATAAAGAAACGCGAAGCTTCTTTCGAAACTTCGCGCTCTCGGTTAAGGAATCGGTTCGAATCGTCGCCGCGATCGTTCGGCGGCCACTACGAACGCTTCGGCTTTTTCGTTACTCGAAATCGCTCGGGCTAATACTGACGTTAATCATGTTGTACATCATATTGAACCAGAGTTCGATCGGAGTGTATTCGACCAAAATAACGTCGTTCGGTTCGATCAGGATACGTTGCGACGGGTCGCGCAGCATTTCTTTTTGCTTAATTTGAATCGCGTACTGCTTACCGTTAACCTCGCGAAGGACGAGGATGCGGCTAGCCGGGACGAGGCTGCCGACGCGGCTGGCGGAGTTGTTCGTCGCGGCCCCGGCGGAGGCGCCGATGGTGCCGCCGGCGGTGGCGATCGCGCCCATGACGTCGAGGTCGTAGTCGCGCGGAATCGGGTAAACGCCGCCCTTGATAAGCCCGCCGGTGTAGTACACTTCGGCTTCGCGGGATTGGATGTAAACCACGTCGCCGTCGTACAGGGTAACGTCTTCCGACGTCAGTTGCGGCGGCGTTTCGTTCGCGCCGACGCGGAGCGGAATACGGACGATCCCGAGTTCGGAATTAAGGTCGGAAATTTCGCCGGTCGCGTTGTAACGGTCGGCGACTTGGCTTTGCGCGTATCCGACGTCGAGGTTGCCGCTCATGTAGTCGGTATTGCTGAACTCTTCGCTGTACGCTTTGCGCAAAATGACGACTTCGTTTTTCGCGTTCAAACCCGGAAGACCGCCGGTTTGGCTCAACGCTTCCAAAACGTCGTTGCGATACGCCGGAAGTTCGAGCGAAGTCGCGGTTCCGCGGCTCATGCCGGCCATGTACGCCGTTCCTTTGCCGCTCAGCGTCGCGTTGTTTCCCGACGAGCGCATGTCGTCGGCGGCGATGTCCTCGCGGATAACCGTAACGTGATACGTGCGGCGCTTAATCATCGACACGGAGATATTCGCGCCGGCGCGGACGATTTGCTTCTTCAAGGTGTACGCGGCGCGAATCGCCTCTTCGGCTTGCACGAGCGACATCCCTTCGACGTAAATCGGTTCCGGAAGCATCGGAAGCGAGAGCGTCCCGTCGGAACGGACTTGATACGGATACCCGGAAGCCGGACGGTCGGTCGCCGAAACGCCGACGCCGATGTTGTGAATCGGCGGCGCTTCGTCGAGCGCGCCGGTGATCCCGGCGATATAAATGCCCAACACGTCGTTCGGGCCCAAGAGTTCTTCGGCCGGTTTGTCCATTCGCAGCTTCACGAAGTTGATTTGCTCCATTTCGCTGCGAACGCCGCCGTGCACCTTACTCTTAAAGTAACGCGGCGAGACGGTTTGACTGTTCGGAATACTCAAGCATCCGCTAGTCGTCGCGCAAACCAATAAACACGCGCAAAACGCCTTTATTGTTTTTTTCATTGTTATGTGTCCTTACATCTCAAATCGAGCGTTCGCGGCCCGATTCACACCGTTCCTTACCTGCGGAATTTCGCGTCCCTCGCCGTCGCAAGGGTCGCGTTCGTCGTCTGAAATCCAATCCAAAACGACGGCTCTTCCGCGACTCCTGAAAATCATCGGCGTTTTTTCCGCGCAACTTTCAGGAAAATAGCTTCCGCGCTAAAAATTTTGCCAAATGGCGCCGCGTCCGCCGAAAAAGAACGCGGCGACGCCGGTAAAGCGCGCTACTTCTATTTTCGGACGCTTCCTCGCCGCGCTATAATCTTTTCGCGCGAAATTTACAAACTCGTCTCTTTTCGCGGGCGCGCCGTCAAACCGACGCGCCCGCGGCCGTTAAAAATCGCAAAACCGACAAAACTTTCCCAACTTCGTTGTTTTTTCTTTTTTATTTAACGCAAACCGCCCATTTTCACTAAAATCGCGCGGCGTTACGGACGATACCTTCAATTAGTGTTCCCCCTATAGTATTAATGTCGTCAACGCAGGAGAAACGCCGTGAACGTCGCCGATTACTCGCTTATCCTCTCGGCCCAACGCGTCGCCGCCCGTCGCGACGCGAAAGTCGAATCGGAATCGCGTTTTTCGCTTCAAAAACTTCGCGACGCGCAAAAAATCGCTCCCGGTCGCCGAGTCGGAGTCGAGCCGGAACGCCGCGCCCCCGCCGCCGAACGCCGAACGCAACGCCGCGACGCCGAAACGACGCCCGATTCGCCGCGTCGCAACGACGACGAACGCGGTCGCCTCCTCGACGTTTACTGTTAACCCGACTTCCCAAGCGGCGCCGCTTTCCCCGTTTACCCCGACGCCGTTTTTTTTATCTTTTCCGCATTCTTTTTATTCCTTTTATTCTTCGCGTCTTCACATTAAATTCTTTTGGGGCCGTTAAAATAGCGAAAAATTTCTAAAAACGCTCGAACCCCCGTTGCGTCGCGGCGTACAATAGTTTATACTCGCTAGGCGCCGGTTTAGCGCCCGCGTCGAGCGGCGCCGAGTCCCGTTCGTTCGACTCGCCGACGCGCAACGCCCGTCATTTTAGAAAGCGACACGATCATGAAACTCGCCCCTTACTTCGCCGCGCTCGTCGGCGGTTTGATTTTATCGACTGGAGCCCCGATGAACACGATTTCGAACGCCGTCGCCGGCGAACCGGAAGAACGCCTCGCCGCGTTTATGCGACAATATCAAGAAGATTACACGAAAATGTACCAAGCGAACTCCTACGCTTGGTGGGACGCGATGACGACCGGCTCCGAAGAAGCGTTCGCGAAGTCCGCCGAAGCGTCGCTCGCGATGTCGACGTACCACGCCGATCCCGCGAAGTACGCCGAGTTGAAGAAGCTCCGCGCCGCCGCCGTCGACGCGACGCCGATGGAAAAGCGCGCCGCTTACGTCGCCGAGCGTTCGTTCGAAGAATCGCAACTTCCGCCGGAGCTGATGAAGGAAATCGTCGAGCTTTCGTCCGAAATCGAGCAGATTTTCCAAACGCACCGCGCCGTCTACCAAGGCGAAGAGCGCACCAACAACGAACTCCTCGAAGCGTTGGAAAAAGAAACGGATTCCCAAAAACGCTACGAAATGTGGGACGCGCTCAAGCAAGTCGGCGAAGTCGTCGCGCCGAAGATGGTCGAGCTGGCGAAACTCCGCAACAAAGCCGCTCAAGCGCTCGGCTACAAAAACTATTGGGAAATGACCGTTTCGTTCCAAGACTTCGAACCGGCGCAACTGATCGCGATTTTCGACGAACTCGACCGTTCGACGGCGCCGTATTTCGCGTCGATGAAGGCGAAACTCGACGGCGAACTTAAGGAAAAATTCGGCGTCGACAAAATCCGCCCTTGGCACTACGACAACCCGTTCTTCCAACAAGCGCCGGCCTCGAAAGCGATCGACGCGAACGTCTTTTACGCCGACAAAACTAAAGAGGAAATCGTCGATATTTCGGTCGACTTTTACGATTCTATCGGCGTCGACGTCCGCCCGATTCTCGCCAACAGCGACCTTTACGAAAAAGACGGCAAAACGCAACACGCGTTCTGCAACGATATGAACCTCGAAGGCGACGTCCGAATTCTTTGCAACGTCAAGCCGACCGCCGAGTGGATGGACACCCAGCTGCACGAACTCGGGCACGCGATTTACGACTACAACATCGCCCGCGATCTCCCGGCGAACGTCCGCTCCGCTTGCCACATCTTCACGACCGAAGGTATCGCGATGACGTTCGGCGCGAAGGCCCGCGACCCGCAATGGCTCGTCGCCAACGTCGGCGTCGCGCCGGAAAAAGCGGAAGCCGCCGCCGTCGCGCTCCGCGAGCAACGCCTCCGCGAGCAGCTCATCTTCTGCCGTTGGACGCTCGTCATGACGTATTTCGAAAAGGCGCTTTACGAGAATCCGGAGCAAGACCTGAACAAACTTTGGACCGAAATGACCGAGCGTTTCCAACTCCTCGACCAACCGGAAGGCCGGAACCTCGCCGACTGGGCGTCGAAGCCGCACTTCGTCATCGCTCCGGTTTACTATCACAACTATATGCTCGGCGAACTTTACGGCGCGCAGCTTCGCGCTTCGCTCGAAAAAGAAGCCGCGGGCGACCCGAAACGCTTCGGCGCGCTCCTGAAAGAAAAGGTTTTCGCGCCGGGCGCCTCCCTTCCTTGGCCGGAATTTGTCAAGGAATCGACCGGCGAACCGCTGACCTCGCGCGCTTTCGTCGAGGAAGTGAAAGCCGCCGACGCCGCGACGAAGTAACGGTCGCGCCGACTTAACCGGTTTCGCCGAATTTGCGCGCTTTGCCGTTTCCAACGTTTCCAACGTTTCCAACGCCTTTAACGACCGCGTCAAATTCAGCGATTCCGTCCCTTTTTTCGACGCTCGAACGACGCGCTTTCCCGGACGGTTTTAACAATTTTAACGGTTTTAACGCATTAACGACGTTTAAAACCTTTCGACGGCGCGTCGGCGAGTCGTTTCTTGTCGACTTTTCCTCGTTTTTGCGAACTCAATGGCGAAATTGCGCGATCGAACGCGGCGTTTTTGGACGACGCTTATTTTCTTTCTCGGCGGCCCGGCGCTCCTCGGCTTCGTCGCGTTTCGTCTTTATTGGCGAACGACGGACGCGGCGCTCGACGTCGAACGCGCTCGTTTGACCGCCGCGACGCCGTTCGACGTCGATTTCGTCGACCGCCAATTCCTTCGCCCGGGCGTTCGTCGTTATCTCGGCGCGACCTTTTCGCCGCCGTCGACCGCGGAACCCGCCGTTTTCTGTCCCGAAATTTATTTTTTGTCGAACGTCGACAAAGAAACGTTGACCGCGTTCGTTCGTTCGTTTGACGAGCGCTCCGGTCGCGCCGAAAGCGCCGATTTCAACCAAGACGCTAATTTTGCCGTTTTTTTGGAAGACGCGGAAAATTCCGCCGTCCCGCTCCGTTCCGACGCGCCGTCGACCGCCTCGCTCCTTTTCGACGAGGACGGCGACCTTTGCGGCGACGCGCTGTTGGCCGTCGTTCCGACGATTTATTGTCGCGATTCGAGCGTTTTTCAAGCGAAAGAAGTTTTTTGCGCCGATTTTTTACGTCTCGTCGGCCCAAGCGCTTTCGCGGAACGCCCGCGCGCTCTTTGCGTCGTCGCCGAGCAAGTCGTTTTCCAAGACGAACCGGCTTTCCGCGAAACGCTCGACGCCGCGCGATCCGCCGCCGAACCGCCGACGCCCCGTTCGACGAACGATCTTCGCGCCCTTTTCCGAGTCGCGGCGACGCAAACCGATCGCGGCGCGGCGGACGTTTCGACGGCGACGACGGAACGCGAAGTCGTCGCGTTCGCCTCGGAAGCGC
>JAZQAP010000271.1:0-11101 GCA_045545275.1 Thermoguttaceae bacterium
TCGACGAATTTCAACGCCGCTTGACCGCCGTCGTCGACGAAATGAAAACGACGGCGCAAACGGAAACCGCTCCGGCTCAAACGGTCGAAACGGCCGTCGTCGCGTCGGGAACCGCCGGCGCGGCCCCGGTCGCCGCCGTCGAAGAAAAAGCGGAGGAAGACGCGCCGCAAGTCGACGACCCGGCCGACCCGAGTTCCCTCGGTTATCTGTCGTATATGACGCCGGAAAACCGCGAAAAAGCGCGCGAACGCGTTTTGATGGAAAGCCGCAACTACACGGTGTACCGCGTCGAGAACGTCGGCGTTCAACAGTTGTTGCCGCGCCTGCAAACGTATATGGCCGAACGAACGCAAAACGCGTCGCCTTATTATTACTATCAGTCGAGCGGCGTCAGCATTACCAACATGCAGCCGAGCGTTCAACTGCAGTTCCAACCGGACGTCGCGCTCAACACGATCACCGTGTACGGCTCCAAAGCCGACCGCGACGTCGCCGGGGCGATGCTCGTCGTTCTCGATTCCGTCGAGCTGTTCCCGTTGCCGATCACGAAGCCGCACAAAATTAAGGTCGTCAACACGTCGACGACGCGAATGGCGCAACAGGTGCTGAACGCGTTTTCGCGCAAGTTCCAAACGACGCTCATGCCGGGCAACCAATCGCCGCGAATTTTCCCGAACCAAGCGACCGGCAACCTCGAAGTTTACGCGCCGGAGCATTTGGCGCAAGAAATCGAGGAATACGTTAAAGAAGTCGACCGCGAAATCCTCGAGGAAAACATCCGCAAGGTGCGCGTCGTCGAACTCAAATCGATGAATTCGACGGTGTTGACGCAATACCTGCAAAATTTGCGTTCGCGTCAAACCGCCGCGACGGCGCTGTCGACGCCCTATATCGGTTCGACGACGCCGATTATGCCGCGTCCAAACTTCGGTCGCGGCGCGATGGGACGCTATCCCGGAATGGGGGGGTACGGCGGCTACGGCGGTTATCCCGGCGCGATGGGCGGATACGGCGGCTACCCCGGAGCGGGCGGCGCCGGCGTTTACCCGCGCAACCGCGGTTTTTAATCGCTTTTCAACGTTTAACCGCTTAACTTAGTCGGTTACGTTTCCGAGACGCGCCGTTCGGTCGACAAAATCCGCTCTCCGGAGTTCGATTTTCCGCCCGAGCGGCGCTTTCGTCGTTTGCTCCGTTTGTCCGTTTTTTCCTTTCCTTTTTTACGCTAGAAAGAGAGCCTTCGCCGATGCGTCGCGAACCTTACGACGTTTCCGATTTCGGTCGGAATCCGCTGATGTTTTATTACGAAGTTACCCGCGCTTGCGATCTCGTTTGCAAACACTGCCGCGCGTCGGCGCAAGAGTCGGCGGCTCCGGACGAACTTTCGACCGAACAAGCGCTCGCGCTGATCGAAGACGTCGCTCGCTTCCCGCGCAAACCGACGATCTGCTTCACCGGCGGCGACCCGCTCATGCGCGCCGACCTTTTCGATTTAATCCGCCGCGCGACCGATCTCGGAATCGGCTCGGCCCTCACCCCGAGCGCGACGCCGCTCGCGACGTTCGACGCGTTCAAAAAAGCGAAAGAAGCGGGCGTCTCCGCGATCGGAATCAGCCTCGACGGGCCGAATCCGGAGGTTCACGACTCGTTCCGCGGCTTCGAAGGCAGCTTCCAAAAAGCCCTCGAGATGATGAAATACGCCCGCGACCTCGAACTTCCGGTGCAGGTGAACACGTCGATCACCCGCCGCAACGCGCATTTGATCGACGAGATCGCCGACCTGCTCGAAGAAACCGGCGTGACGATGTGGTCGGTCTTTTTCCTCGTTCCGGTCGGACGCGGCGTCGAGGAGATCCGCATTTCCGCGCCGGAATATCGGGAGGTTTTCGCGAAACTTTACCGTCATTCGCTGACGAAACCGTTCTCGGTCAAGACGACCGAAGCGCCGCACTACCGCCGCTACGTCTTGGAGCAAGGCGGCGACCCGCTCGCGGCGCCGAAAAACCGACCGAACTTTCCGAACTCCAGTTTCGCCGCGTCGATGAAGGTGAATCCGCAGGACGCGCCGGTCGACGAGAAAGCGGAAGCCGCCGCCGCGAAAATCGGACGTTCGCATCGCTCGCGAGCGCCGCTCGGAATCACCGACGGTCGCGGGATTATGTTCGTCGGGCACAACGGCGAAATCTTCCCGGCGGGTTTCCTTCCGGTCGTTTGCGGTCGTTTCCCGGAAAACTCGGTCGTCGACGTTTACCAAAACCACCCGCTTTTCAACGCGCTTCAAAACCCGGACAACTATAAAGGCGTCTGCGGCAAGTGCAATTATCGGCACGTTTGCGGAGGAAGCCGCGCTCGCGCTTACGCCGTCGGCGGCGACCCGCTCGGCCCGGAACCGGACTGCGACTTCGAAACGCCGTAATCGCCGCTTTTTTTCGCTTTACCGCTTAACTTAGCGCCCAGAAAACGCCAAAACCCCGCCGCCTCGTTTACCCGAGACGCCGGGGTTCGTTTTTTACTTAGAAGCGCCGTCTTTACCGTCGAACGCTCTTATTTTTTCAAACGTTTGCGCGGCGGATCCAAACGCGGCGCGCCGAAACGGTTTTTCCAAGGGAAGCCGGAACGCTGGAAAAACGCCCGCCAATATCGCGCGCCCCTAAAACCGGGTCCGACGACCGGTTCCGCGTCGGCGACCAAGATTGTAAAGCGCGGCGCTTCGTTTAGCCGTTCGTTCGACATATCGCTCCGTTCTCCGTTTTAACGATAATTTCGAGCCAATTTCCTTTCCGCGACGCTTTTTTCGCAGCCTCTATGCCGCCTCTCTATTTATATAAGATCGCCGCCTCTCCAAAAGCGACAAAAAATTTCGGAAAAAAACTCGTTTTTCTCAAAATTATCGAAAAAATTTCGCGACAAAACGCTCCGACGAAAAAACGCCGTCTAGGTTCCCCTTAGACGGCGCGTTTCGTCGTTTGCGTCAAAACGGTTCGGAACGAACGCGTTACGGTTTGATCGACGGCGCCCCGAAACGGTTCGGGCCCGGCGTCGACGGTTGCAGCGTCAACACGAGTAAAACAAGCCAACCGACGATCGGAACCGCCGCCCAAAGCAAATGCCGCGCCGAATAATCCGCGTCGTGCAAGCGTCTCGCAAGCGCCGCGAAGCCGGGAACAATCAACGCCAACGCCGGCCAACCGTTCGTAAAGAGCGCCGCGGCGGCGACCAAAATCCACTGCCACGCGTAAAACATCCAAAACTCGCTTCGACCGGCGCGCCCTCGGAAAACGCAATATTTTTTCCCGACGCAAACGGTCAAAGCGTCCGCGAAGTTTTTCGGCGCGTAATCGGCCTCTTCCGACCGTCGGCTCGCGTCGCCGTTCGGGAACGCCCTTTCGTCGCGCGGCGCCTCAAACGTTCGGCGCGCTTGCGGTTCCTCGCTCCAACGTCGTTGCGGCGGAAGCGGAGGCGTTTCTTCGTCTTTGTCGAAATTCAGCGGCGCGTCCTCGTCTTTGTCGAAATTTAACGGCGTTTCTTCGTCTTTGTCGAAATTCAGCGGCGTTTCTTCGTCTTTGTCAAAATTCAACGGCGCGTCGTCGTTTTTATCGAAATTCAACGGCGCGTCGTCGTCTTTGTCGAAATTTAACGGCGTTTCGCCGCGAACCGCCGCGCCGCTATACAGACCGCATCGCGCGCAGTACAACGCGTCGTCGTCCATCGCAAAACCGCACTTTGCACACGTTTTCATCGTTAAAACCTTTTATCGCTAATCCCAAGAATCGGGCGTCGCCAAGTCGCTTTCTCCGCGTTGCGTTTCGCCGCCCGCGCGTTGTTTTCTATTCGCCGTCTACGTTTACCGTCGGACGTCGGACGGGTTCAAGCGCGGTCCGCCGAAACGGTTCGGGCCCGGCGTTCCGCGAACGAACGCCGACGCAATCCCCAAAACGAGCTGCCAAATCGCGGCCGAAATCGTCAACGCCGCCCCGACGAACATCGTTCCCGACGACGCGACGACGTCGTCCCCCGAATCAAGGTTATCCGGCCCGATTCCGATTATCAGAAGCGTCAGCCCGACAATCGCCAACGCCATCGGCCCGAGCATCAGTTTCGCCGACCAGCCGACGTCGTGCAGACGCCGCCCCATGACCGCGAACGCCGGAAGCGTTACCGCCAAACTCCAAAGCGATTCGACAAGGTTCGACGTCGCTTCCGCGTCCGCGCCGCCGCCCGCCGTCAACGCGATCGCGCCAATTTGCAACGCGCCGCTAATCAATCCGTTAACGACGCACCAGCCCCAGTACTCGGTTCGCGTCGCGCGACCTCGGAAATTGCAGTAATTCTTCATGCAATGTCCGAACGCCCCCCAAAAACCCGGCCCGACCGTCGCGTCGCCGGCGGCGTAATACGACGCTTCCTCGGCGACCGGAGCGCCCGCTTCGTAAGGGTTCGCGCTTCCGTCGTATGCGTCGTTGTAAACGCCGTCGCACAAAGCCGTTCCGCAAACGTTGCAAAACGAAGAGTTCGGCGCGATTTTATTTCCGCATTGAGAACAAAAATTCGACATAATCCCACTCGCAATTTCGCTATTCTAAAAAATCCTAATCGACCGATAAACGCGAAAGCGTCGCGTTTCGCGCTTATTATCGTTATAAACCAAAAACAAGAGAAATAAAACCCCAATTAAACGTGATTTTTCAAAAATTCGTTTCTTCAAACAAGACGTTAAGCGTTCGCTTCGAAGCGTCGCCCTTTTCTTCTCCGTTATTAAGAGGATTCGCCGCGAAAAATTACGCCTTTTTTTTTCAAAAAAAACGTCAAAAAAACGCCGCCCCGTTTTCCGGAGACGGCGTTTGCGCCGTTCGTTTTCGCGTCGCGCTCGAACGTTTTTACGGGTTCGTTTGCCGGTCGCCGTAACGGTTCGCTTCCGGCGTTCCCCCGACGAAGCAGAGACGAATCGACAAGCAGAGCCAAGACAAAAGCCCGAGCGCCCAGCAGCCCAGCGCGACGTAATCGACGGCTTGCAACCCGCTAAACGCCTTCAACGTTTGCGCGTAACCGAGCGCGGCGTTCTTAACAAACTCCGCGTTTTTCCAAGTTTCCGCGTCGACGTTAAACGAACCGCCGTTCATCGAGTAAAACGCCGCGACGCAACCGCCGACCAACAAAAGCGCCGGAACCCAAAGTCGCCAACCGGTTTTGTTCGTATCGTGCAAACGACGCGCCGCCAACGCCAAGCCCGGAATCAACGTTAAGCCGAACCAAGCGGCGCAAGCGATCAGCGTTCCTTGCAAGCAAACCGCCGGAAGCCCTTTGCGCTCGACGACGATCGCCGCCGCGGCCAAAAACGCGCTCAAAATAAAGTAAACGAAGAGCCAACCCCAATATTCGAGCCGCGTCGCCCGACCGCCGACTTTAAAATAACGTTTCAAGCAGTAACCGAACGCGCCGAAAAAACTCGGGCCGACGGTCGTTTCCTCCTCGAATCGGTTTCCGCAATCGTAACAGTACGCGGCGGATTTTTCGTTAGGTTTTCCGCACTCCGAACAATATTTTGTCATCGATATTCTCCTCTTAATCTTTTTCGCCGCCGCCCCCTTGTCGCGCCGACTTTTCCCCGTTTTTCCCGTTCTCCCTATTTTCCGTCGACGCTCGAGCGCGAATTATCGGTCGGCCCGACGCACGGCGTCGCGAACGCTATGCGGACGCGTGCTTACGCCGTCGCCGCCGCTCTTTTCGGACGCGTTCCGAGCCGAAAACTTCGCTTGGAACCGTCGTTCTTGTTCCAAACTTCGTTCCGCCGCCTCGCGCCGCGCCTGTTCTTCCGCCAAGCGGCGCGTTTGTTCCGCCGCTCGTTTCTCCGCTTCGAGACGAGCGCGATCGTTCGCCGCGCCGCGAGCGCGTTCGTTCGCTTCAACCCGAGCGCCTAACGCCGTTTGCGCGCCGCACTTCGTGCAAAACTTCGTCCCCGGTTTCAGCGAAGCGTCGCAATTCGCGCAAACGCCGACGTCGGCGCCGGACGCTTCGCCTTCGCGAGTCGCGCCGCTCGGCGTTTCGACGGCGGTCAAGCGCGCGCCGCATTTCGTACAGAATTTAGCGTTCGGTTTAATATTGGCGCCGCAACCGGGGCATTTCGCTGTCATAATCGATTCTCCAAACAAATATTTTATTAAAAACAACGCCGCGTTTTCTTATTCCGCTACTTGCGTCGCCGCGTTTTCCCCTCTTAGAGGTCAAAATTTCTCGGTTTTACGCAAAAATTTTTAAATTATTCCATTTTTTACGCCAACGGCGCGTCCGACGTTTCGCGTTCCGCTTTTCTCGCGCGTTGTTTGAAACGTCGCTCTCTCGATTATACGCGACCGCGACGCGAAAATCAATCGAGAAATACCAAACGTCTTAAAAAACGCCGACCTCCGCCGCGCTTACGCCGGATTCGACCGCCGCCCGCCGAAACGGTTCGGCTCGCGCATTCCGTCGCCGAATCCCGCGGTAATCGCCGCCCTAAACGACGTAATCGCCGACGGAACGAAAACCGCCGATAAGAGCAAAACCACGTCGTGTAATTCCGTATTATACGGAATCTCGCCGAGCGCCGTCCCGACGAGCAAAAGCGCGCCGCTAACGCCGCCCGCGACGACCGAAAGAAGCGCCCGTTTCGCCGACTTGCCGACGTCGTGCAAACGCCGCGCGAAGACCGCGAGGCTCGGAAGGAACGTCGCTCCCAACCAAAAAGAATAAAACCCGCCCGCCCCCGCCGCCGCGTCGTCGACGTTCGTCGTCAAAACGCTCGCGACCGTCGGCGCCGCGATAAAAACGACCGCCGCCCAAGGAACGAACCAGCCCCAAAACTCGGTTCGCGTCGCTCGACCGCGAAAAACGCAATAATTTTTCAAGCAATGCCCGAACGAGCCCGCAAAACTCGGCCCGACCGTCGGTCGGAGGCGTCGCGCCGTTTCCGCCGCGTCCGCGCCGCGACGCTCCGCGCTTCCGCCGTTCTTCTTGAAGCGACCGGTCAACCGGGTTCCGCAAGCGGCGCAAAAGTCGGCGTCCGGATCGGTCGCGACGTTGCAACGAGGGCAAAAGTTCGCCATTTTACTTTTCTCCCTAAATCGTTTTCGCCAAAATTCCGCGCCGCTCGGGTTCCCGCTCGAACCGCGACGCCGCGCAACATTATTTTAGCGCGCCGCCGACGGAAAATCAAGTTTTTCGCAAAAGAAATTTTCGCCGTTCAAACCGTTTCGCTTTCGACGTTTAAACGGTCTTCCGCGTTTTTGTCCCGTTCGCGACGCGCCGCCTCTTTCGGCGTTAGACGCTCCGCTCCGAAACGATTCGGCCCCGGCGTCCCGGCGCGAAGGCCCGTCAAAACGCGGATTAAAAATCCCAACGTTACGACGGCGCATCCGATAAAAATCATTGCCGCCGTCTCCTCCGCTAGCTCGGGCGTCGTTATCCGCGTCGCGACGGCAAATCCTATCGCCCAAATCGTCGTTCCCCAGCCTAACGGCGACGACGTCGCTAAAAAAAACGCCGTCGCCATCGCCGCGATCAAAACGACGCTCGTCGTTTCGTTCGGCGCAAAATCGCGCGAGTCCAATAGAGAAACGCAGAACGCGACGCCGCCCGCCGCCGCTAAAATCGCGACGTATCCGCCCAGCGCCGTTTTCCAACTCGCGCCGACGTTTCGATCGCGCAAACGACGCGTCCAAACCGCCGCGTCCGGAACCGACGCCGCCAAGCCGAACGTCAAACCGGCGCTTAAAAAAACAAACGGTATTCCCTTCGTCGCTCGCGCCCAAGCGAACGGAACCAACGTTCCCAATCCGGCGACGAACCCCAGCGCAAAGAGCGCGACGGCCAACCCCGCGAGCCAGCCGAAATACTCCGTTCGGTTCGCTCGACTTTTAAAGTCGAACGGACGGCGCAGGCAATACCAAAACGCGCCGCAAAAACTCGGCCCGACCGTCGGCGGCGCGTCGGCGAACTCCCAACCGTCGGCGCTTTCGGCGACGCGTTCCGGCGTCGCGAACGGGTTGCGCTCGTCGGCGGCGGTCGCGTCGTTCAATTCGTTTTCGGCGCTCATTTCGTTTTCCTCCGTTAACCTCTTTTGCTTTCGGCGCTTAAACTTCTTCCGCGTTCTTTTCCCGCTCGCGACGCGCCGCCTCTTTCGGCGTTAGTCGCTCCGCTCCGAAGCGGTTCGGGCCCGGCGTCCCCGCGCGAAGGCCCCAGAAAACGCGGAGCCCGACGCCGAGCGTCAGCACAACAGGCGCGAAATCTAAAAACCCCGGCATTTCCTTTCCAGGAATCGCCGCCCACGCCGCCAAACAGCCTCCCGTTAAGAAAATCGCCGGGCCCCAAACGAACGTCGCCGCAACGGCGTAAATAAGCGCCTCCGTTAAAATCGCGAAAACGCCGTCGCATACCCCGCCGAACCAAACATATCCAAAAGCGAACCAAACATATCCAACAGCGAACAAAACCGCGACTCCGAACGACGCGACGAAACCCGAGACCTTTCCGCCGTTTCGGTCGCGCAAGCGCCGCCGCAAAACCGCCGCGCCCGGTATCGACGCCGCCAAACTAAACGCAAGGCCGCATTTAGCAAGAATATCGTTTTCCGCGTTCGCCAACGCGACTCCGGCGACGCACCCCAACGTAAAAAGCGCGACGGCGAGCCCCGCGAGCCAGCCGAAATACTCCGTTCGGTTCGCTCGACTTTTAAAGTCGAACGGACGGCGCAGGCAATGCCAAAACGCCCCGAAAAAACTCGGCCCGACCGTCGGCGGCGCGTCGGCGAACTCCCAACCGTCGGCGCTTTCGGCGACGCGTTCCGGCGTCGCGAACGGGTTGCGCTCGTCGGCGGCGGTCGCGTCGTTCAATTCGTTTTCGGCGCGCATTTCGTTTCTCCTTAATCGTTGGATTAACGTCGGTTAACGTCTTCTTCGTCGACGGCGTTGACGCTCCGCCAACCGAACCGACCGTCGTAAACTTTGCCGTCGTTAATGAGGCGCGCGTCGTACCGGTCTTCGCCGTCCGCGTCTTGGTAAACTTTCTTTTGCCAACGTCGCGTCGGGAAGCCGTATCGGTTCGGTTCTTTTTGGCCCGGCAGGAACAGCATGACCGCGAGAACCGCCCAACCGACGACCGGAATCAGCGCGAGCCCCAACCAACGCCCGGACAAACCGACGTCGTGCAGTCGCCGAACCGCCGACGCGGGCGCCGGAATCAACGAAATCAACCCCGCGACGACGCCGAGCCCGACAAAACCGCGCTCCGCGAAATAACAATAGCTCCCCCAAGCGGCGCCGAGGAAAAGCCAAAAGCCGATTCCGCTTCCGCGTCCTTGAAAATTCGCGATTTGAGCCCAAGCCCAATATCGCGCGTCGTCTTCGTCTATCGGAATGAACTCCGACGGTTCGAACGCGTCTTCATATTTCCCGGCGCGCCAATTTTTCGCTCGCTCTTCGGCGCGTTTTTGACTCTCCGTTTTGCGCGTCGCCTTCAACGACGCTCCGCAAACGGCGCAAAAGAGCCCGCCGTCCGCGTCGACCGCCCGTTTGCAACGCGGGCAAAAGGTCGTTCGGCAGGCGCCGCAAAAGGTATCGTCGGCTTTTAATTGAAGTCCGCAAACTTGGCATTTTCGCCCGGTCGTCATTTTCGTTCTTTTTTTCTTGTTCGCGACGCGTTGTTTCGTCGGCGCCGCGTTTCCTTTCTTTCTATTCTTAAGAACGCGTTTTGCGAAAAGTTTCCGTTATTTTTGAAAAAATTTTCATTATTCGTCCGCCGTCGCTCCTCATTGTAACGCAAAAAACCCGCCGCGGCAAGCGTTTTGTCGCGGCGGGGTTCAACAGTTCAATTGTTCAATCGCGTTCCGCTAAAAGTTCGAGCAATTCTTGATTGATATAATATTTCGTCGTCCCTTTTTTGTTCGCCGTTAAAAAGCCGTTCTCTTCCAACGTATTAAGATGTTGGCGCGCCACCGCTTCCGTTTTTCCCAAGTCTTTAGCGTAAATTTTTACCTTAGTATACGGATTCTTAAAAAGATGATTTATCAAATCTTGGCTATAAAGCTTAGGCAACGTCGCGCGAATCTCCTCCTTTTTTTTCCGCATTAACTCTCGAAGACGCGTTACCGTTCGCTGCGTTTGCTTAGCGGTGGTTTCAATCGCTTCTAAAATAAAAAGAACCCAGTTTTCCCACTCGCGATTATCGCCCAGTTCTTTCATTAATCGATAATATTCGCTTTTGTTTTCGATAATATATCGACTTAAATAAAGAACCGGCGCGTCGAGTAATTCGTTGTTCGTTAAATACAAAACGTTAAGGATTCTGCCGGTTCTTCCGTTGCCGTCGTAGAACGGATGAATCGCTTCAAATTGGTAATGTAAAATTGCCAGTTGAATTAAAGGATCGTAATCTAATCGCTCGACGTCGTTAAAAAAAGTCAAAAAGTTGTCGAGTAATTTTTTGATATCGTCTATATTTTGCGGCGGCGTATGAACAATTTCGTTCGTCGCGACATTTTGAATACGCGTTCCGGGCGTCGTCCGCAACCCTTGACTGTTTCCGACGATACTTCGTTGAATCTCTAACAAATCGTTGCGCCGAATAATTTTATCCCGCCGCGCCCGTTCGAATCCCGCCGTCAACGCGGCGGCGTATCCGTTAACTTCCTTTACTTCCGGCGACGTCGGGCCTAAATCGATGTTCGCCTCAAAAAGTTCGTCTTGCGTCGTTACAATATTTTCAATTTCCGAACTCAATTGCGCTTCTTGCAACGTCAACGTCGTAATTAAGACGGCGGAATTAGGAACCGAAGCAAGCGAACCGTTTAAATTGCCTAACGCTCGCGACGCTTGATTTAATTTTTTCAACACGTTAACGGTATTGAAATCGACGTCGCGAATCGCGTCGGGAAGTAAAGAAAACCAAGGCCGACTTTTCATTGTAAATTTCCAAGCGCAAACGCAACGTTAAAATATTCAAACAACCTTTAACTCTTTATCAAAATCGCCGTTTTTCATTAAAAGCAAGCCGACTCTTTATCAAAATCGCCGTTTTTCATTAAAAGCAAGCCGACTCTTTATCAAAATCGCCGTTTTTCATTAAAAGCAAG
>JAZQAP010000272.1:0-8805 GCA_045545275.1 Thermoguttaceae bacterium
CGACGAACCCGGTCTTTAACGAAAATATCGGCATTGGTCGCGTTTCGTCGAAAGTCCAACTCTTCCAAATGGCGCCGGCGCTCTCCTACCAACTGACCGAGCAAATCTCGGTCGGGTTCGCGCCGACGATCGACATTGCGCGCCTCATCGCCGAACCGATGTTCTTCGGCCCGCAAGACGCGAACGGAAATTGGGGAATGGGCGCCGGAACGCGCTACATGTGGGGCGGCGGCTTCCAAGGCGGTATTTACATTAAAGGAAACAACGGTTTCAACTACGGCTTGTCGTACAAAAGCAAGCAGTATATGGAAGACTTCGAGTACAACCTCGTGATCGACGGCATGCCGAAGGTCGCGAAGTTCGCGCTCGACTATCCGGCGATCTACTCGTTCGGCGTCTCCTACGACGCGATCCCGGGTCGCGTCATCGGCGTCGACCTCCGCTACTTCGACTACGCCAACGCCGACGGCTTCAAAGAACACGGTTACAACGCCGACGGCAGCGTCAAGGGCCTCGGTTGGGACAGCGTTTTCTCGGTCGCGGCGGCGATTCAACAAGAAATCAACCCGTATTTGACGGTTCGCGGCGGCTACTGCTTCAACACGAACCCGATTAGCGACGAAGTCGCGCTGACGAACGTCCCCTGCCCGCTCATCATTCAACACACCGTCAGCGCCGGGGCGACGATTACGACGCCGGAGCAATGGCAGTTCTCGCTCGCTTACGCTTACGCGTTCGAAAACTCGGTTCGCGGCGAACTCTCCCCGCAACTCCCGGGCTCTTACGTCGAAAACACGGCGAGCGCGCACGAACTGACGTTCGGAATCGGCAAGAAATTCTAGTCGTTTCCCCGCGATTTTTCTCGGCTAACCGCCCGAAACGCCGCTCCGAACCGAGCGGCGTTTTTTTACGCTCGGCGCCGTTTTTCTTTACGAAAAAGTTCCGAACGGTCGAAAAACGCGCTCCGAACGGCGGCGCTTCTTGACGTTCTCGCTAATTGAAGTATATTGAAGTAAACGAACCGCCGCGACGGCGCCCTCGCTTCGCCGCTCGACGCGTTCCGTCGTCGTTTTTCGCCGTCTCCCCTTTATTTATTAATAACGTCAACCCTCGCGTTCCCCGCCCCTCCGACATGCTGAAAATCTTGATCACCTCCGGCCCGACGCGGCAGTACCTCGACCCCATTCGCTATTTGACGAACGCGTCGAGCGGTCGAATGGGCGCCGCGCTCGCGCAAGCGGCGCTCGACGCCGGGTTCGAAGTCGTCGTCGTCAGCGGCCCGGTCGACGTTAAGTACCCGGACGGCGCGCAAATCGTCGACGTCGTTTCGACCGAGGAAATGCGAACCGCCGCGATGCAGCTTTTTCCGGAGTGCGTCGGCGCGATCGGCGCGGCGGCTCCCTGCGACTATCGCCCGGACGCCGTTTTGACCGATAAAATGTCGAAAAACGACTTCATTCGCTCCCCGGAAGCGAACGGCGAACTTCTCCTGCGGCTCCGCGAAACGCCGGACATTATGGCGTCGCTCGGCGCGACCAAACGGGAATTTTCGACCGACCCGGCGGCGCCGTCCGGCCAATGGCTCGTCGCGTTCGCGCTCGAAACGTCCGACCATCACGTCCGCGCGCTCCAAAAATTGCAGCGGAAACACTGCGACCTTATCGTCGTCAACGACCCGACTTCGATCAACGGAACGACTTCCAACGTCGAGATTTTGGACGCGACCGGCGAAACGCTCGCGCAAATTTCCGGCGACAAAACCGACGTCGCGCGCCGCTTAATCGCCGAAATTCAAGCGTTCGTCGCGAAAAGAACCGCCGCGTCGCCCTCCGTCTAACGAAAAAGTCAAGAAACACCAAAAACGCAACTTTATTAAGAAAAGGAAACGAAAATGAGCGGATGTTCGAATAGCGGATGCTCGAATAATTGCAGCTCTTGCGGCGAAAACTGCCCGTCGCGCAAGGAACCGCAATCGTTCTTGGCCCAACCGCACGAGATGAGTTCGGTGCGCAACGTCGTCGGCGTCGTCAGCGGCAAAGGCGGCGTCGGGAAGTCGCTCGTTTCGGCGCTCCTCGCTTGCGCTACGCGTCGTCGCGGCTTCGAAACGGCGATCGTCGACGCGGACATTACCGGGCCGTCGATTCCGAAAGCGTTCGGGCTGACGGAGCCGATTCAAGCGAACGAGTTCGGCGCCCTTCCGGTCAAAACGGCGACCGGGATTTCCGCCGCGTCGATCAACTTGCTCCTGCAAAACCCGACCGACCCGGTCATCTGGCGCGGCCCGGTGATCGCCGGCGCGGTCAAACAATTTTGGACCGACTTCATTTGGGGCGACGTCGACTTCATGTACGTCGACATGCCGCCGGGGACGGGCGACGTTCCGCTGACCGTTTTCCAATCGTTCCCGCTCCAAGGTATCGTCGTCGTCGCGACGCCGCAAGACTTGGTTTCGCTGATCGTCGAAAAAGCGATCAAAATGGCGAAAACGATGAACGTTCCGGTTCTCGCGCTCGTCGAAAATATGTCGTATTACGACTGCCCGGACTGCGGCAAGCGGCTCGAAATTTTCGGCAAGAGCAAAATCGACGAAATCGCGAAAGAGTACGGAATCGAAACGGTCGTCAAGCTCCCGATCGACCCGAAAATCGCCGCCGCTTGCGACGCCGGTAAGATCGAGTCGATTCAAGCGCCGCAATTCGACGAACTCTTCGCCGCGATTCTGAAAAACGCCGAAGAGAAGGAAAAAGCCGCGAAGTAACGCCGCTAATTTCCGCAAACTTCGCCGAGTTTAACGCCGTCGACGCCCGGTTTCGCCCGCTTCGCCGTCGTTAAACTCGACGCGTTTTTCCTATTTTCCGTTCCCCTTGCTTTCCCCTTTTTTCGCGAAAGGAACCGCCGTTATGTCGACGCCGACCGCTTCCGCTCCGACCGAATTCACCTCGCCGCGCGCCGTCAAAGCTCGCGCTCTTTTCGAACAAGGGTACAACTGCGCTCAAGCGGTTTTTCTCGCGTTCCTCGACGAAACGGGGCTCGACGAGAAGACGGCGGCGCGGATTTCGTCGTCGTTCGGCGGCGGAATGGGGCGTCTGCGCGAAGTTTGCGGGGCGGTCTCCGGGATGTTCCTCGTTCTCGGAACGCTTCGCGGCGCGGACGATCCCAAAGATAGCGAAACGAAAACGGCGCAATATCGCGATATTCAAGTGGTGGCGCGGCGCTTTCGCGAGTCGAACGGTTCGATTATTTGCCGCGAACTCCTCGGACTGACCGAAAAAACGTCCGAACCGACGCCGGAAAAACGAACCGCCGACTATTACAAGAAGCGCCCCTGCTCCGAGTTGGTCGCGCAAGCGGCGCAAATTCTCGACGAGTTCCTCGCCGAACGCAAGGCCGGTTGAGTCGCCGCGCTCCCCGAGCGCGACCGTCGAAAAACCCAACGGAAACCAAACGGAAACCAAACGGAAACCAAACGGAAACCAAACGGAAACCAACGGAAACCAACGGAAACCAAACGGAAACCAAACGGAAACCAAACGGAAACCAACGGAAACCAACGGAAACCAACGGAAACCAACGGAAACCAACGGAAACCAACGGAAACCAACGGAAAACCAACGGAAAACCAACGCGGAAACTAAACCGCAAAAACGCGACGCCGACCGTTTCGCGTCGCCGTTTTGCGGTTAAACGTCAAAAAACCGTTCGCGCCCGGAGTTTTTGCGCTCCGAACGCGAACGGTTTTAGCGTTTTTACTCTTTTCGCCGATTTTAACGAGCGTTCGCTCGCGTCGTCGACGGGGAAATCCTCGCGGTCAGTCGGCGACCGTCTTCCCCAACGCGAACGCTTCGTCGACGAGCGGCGACTTCTCCGCTTCGCCGACGCGCCAAACGCCGACGCCGTAAAGCGCGCCGCGCTCCTTCGAGTCCGGCAGGCAGTCGAGGAACCCGCGCATTCCCTCGAACGTTCGCTCCATCGCCTCTTTCGAATCGTCGGCGGCGGTCGCGATAAAGTAAAACTCCTTCCCGACGACCTCTTCGTATCGAGCGCAAAAACGGTCGATCAGCGTTTTCAGTTGCGCGCTCATCGAGTAAAAATAGACCGGCGTCGCCAAGACGATTACGTCCGCCGCGATCGCTTTTTCGACGATTTCGTTAACGTCGTCCTTTTGCGGACAGGGCTTTTTCTCGAACGAACACGCGCCGCACCCGACGCAAACGCCGATCTTCTTTTCCCGCAGGCAAATCTTTTCGACCTCCGCCCCGACCGAGCGCGCGCCGTCGGCGAAACGGTCGCAAAGAACGTCGGAGTTCCCGCCTCGACGCGGCGTCGACGACAAAATCAAGACCTTTTTCATTGCGTTTTCTCCCTATTTTATCTTAAACGTTTATTTTACCGCAAATTTTTCGTTTTTCGTTCGCCGAACGCGAAAACGCCCGCTTCGACTCGCGGTCGCGGCGGGCGTTTCGTCGTTAATCGGACTTTCGTTTACGACGACGCGAAACCGCGTCTCGCGTCGTCGCAAACGTTTTACGTCAAGCGCTTTCGGACGTTTCGTTTTCCTTCGCTTCCGCGGCGGCTTTCGCCGCTTGGCGTTCGGCGCGCCATTTTTCTTCGGCGATCATTTCCTTCGGTTTCTTCCCAAAGAAAACCGCCGTTCCTTCGCGGATTCGCTCGACGAGCGCGTACAACGCCGGAACGAACACGATCCCGACGCACGTCGCGAGCAGCATTCCGGCGAACGTCGTCGTTCCGATCGCTCGACGGCTCCCGGAACCGGCGCCGGTCGCGACGACCAACGGGAAGACGCCGAAGAGGAACGAAATCGCCGTCATCAAGACCGCGCGGAAACGTTGGCTCGCGCCGTTAATCGCCGCTTGGCGAATCGGGACGCCGTTTTCGCGTTCGACTTTCGAGAACTCGACCATCAAAATCGCTTTTTTACTCGCCAAGCCGATCAACATAATCAGCCCCAACTGCGCGTAAATGCTCATCGAGTAAACCGACGCCATCGCGGCGCCGTAACGCATCAAACCGCCCATCAAGCCGAGCATCGCGCCGAGCGTCGCGACCGCGACCGACAACACGACCGGAATCGGCGTCGTCCAGCTTTCGTACTGCGCGACGAGGAACAGGTACGCGAACGCGAACGCCAGCGCCAAGAGGAAACCGATCTTCCCTTGGTTTTGCCGCTCTTGGAAGCTCATCCCCGTCCACTCGATCATGTAGCTTTCTTTCGGCATGTCGAGGTTTTCGATCGTCTTCATGTAGTCGCCGGTGCTGACGCCCATCGCGACCGCGGTAATGTTCGCGCAAACGCGCTGGTTGTGCCGCTGAATCAACTGCGGCCCGACGACGTGCTTGACCGTCCCGAGCGAACTAAAGGGCGTCATTTCGCCGTATTTGTTCGGAATGTTCAAGTTGTAAATGTCGTCGATCGACCCGCGCTCGTCGCGATTCGACTGCACCTTGACCTTGAAGACGTACCCCAAGAGGTTGAAGTCGTTGACGTAAAAGGACGCGAGCTTGTTTTGGAGCGTCGTGAAAATCGTGTTGATCGGAACGCCCATTCGCTCCGCTTTTTCGCGGTCGATTTCCAGCTCGAGCTGCGGCGTTTCGGCGTTGTACGAACTCGACGCGAAGAGCGTTCCCGGCGTCCGCATCAACTCGGCGGTCGCGGCGTGCACTTGGTTCGATAGGTCTTGCGGCGTCGAGTCGTCGGTGATGCAGAGCGCGAACTGCGTCCCCATCCCGAGCCCCATAATTGCCGGCGGCTTCATGCACATAATCTTCCCTTGCGGAATGTCGGCGCACGCGGCTTGAACCTTCGCCATGATCGCGTCGATTTGCAGCTCCGGCGTCTTGCGTTGTTTCCAGTCGGTCAACTTGACGATCGCCATCCCGGAGTTTTCGCCGTTCCCGCCGGTGAAGCTGAACCCGCTGACGATCATCACGTTGTCGACGCCCTCGATTTCCAAGAGCGCTTTGTTCATCTTCATGACGACTTCGTCGGTGCGTTTGAGCGTCGCGCCCGGCGGCAACTCGAGGTTGCACATGATCGTTCCCTTGTCTTCGTCCGGGAGGAACGCCGTCGGAATCATCCCGTACATTTTGAAGTTCAAGAAGACGATTCCCGCGAAGAGGAGCGCCGTAATCAACCCGCGACGCACCAGGAACTTCGCCGAGAAAAGATAAACGCGACGCGAACCTTCGAGCGGTTTGTTAAACCAACCGAACCAGTCGATTCGGCCCTTTTTCGCCGGTTTGATCAAAATCGCGCAAAGCGCCGGGCTAAGCGTCAGCGCGTTGACGGTCGACAAAAGCAACGCGACGCACATCGTAACGCCGAACTGCATGTAAATTTGGCCGACCATCCCGCCGTAGAAGCAGATCGGAACGTAAATCGAAATCGTTACCAACGTCGTCGCGATAATGGCGCCGGTGATTTGCCGCATCCCGAATCGGGTCGCTTCGCGCGGATCCATCCCCTTTTCGACGTCCGCCATGCCGTTCTCGACGACGACGATCGCGTCGTCGACGAGAGAGCCGACGACCAAAATCAAGCCGAACATCGTCAACAGGTTAATACTGTACCCGAGCGCGAGCAAGATCGGGAACGTCCCGACGAGCGAGACCGGAATCGCGATCGCCGGAATCAGCGTCGCGCGCCAGTTTTGCAGGAAGAGGTACGTAACGAAGACGACGAGAACGAGCGCTTCGATCAACGTAACGACGACTTCCTCCAACGTCAACAGAATGAATTGCGTCGGGTCGTAAACGATCTGATACGAGATTCCTTCCGGGAAACGCTTTTCGATTTCGGCCAAGCGCGCTTTAACCGCTTCGATCGTGTCGAGCGCGTTCGCGTCGGTCGTGCGGTTGATCCCGAGACCGCAGCACTCTTTCCCGTTCGACGCGGCGTGCGCCGAGTAGGTTTCGTCGCCAAGTTCGACGGTCGCGACGTCGCCGAGCGTCGTCACGTCGCCGTCTTCGTCGGAACGAACGACGATCTTTTCGAATTCCTCGACCGTTTTCAAACGTCCGAGAACGTTGATTTTGAACTGGATGAAGTCGTTCGACTTTTCGACCCCGACCGAACCGGCGGCGGCTTGAATGTTTTGCGTTTGAATCGCTTTCGAAATGTCGGCGGCGGAAATCCCCATCGCGGACATGCGAAGCGGGTCCAACCAAACGCGCATACTGTACACGGAGCCGCCCTGCAAGTCGGCGGAGCTAACGCCGTCGACGCGGCCCAAGTCGTCCTTAATGTTGGTGCGGACGTAGTTGCTCAGGTCGCTGACGGTGCGGTCCGGCGCGACCTTCGGGTCGGTGAAGAACGCGACCATACACAAGATGTCGCTCGAACGCTTTTGGACTTGAACGCCTTGGTTCTTGACTTCCTGCGGCAAGACCCGCTCGGCGCGCTTAACGGCGTTCTGCACGTTGACCTGCGCGATGTCGGCGTCGGTTCCGTACTCGAACGTGATCGTGCAGGAGTAGTTCCCGCTGTTGTCGCTCGTCGACGAGTAATAAAGCAAGTGTTCGAGGCCGTTGAACTGCTCTTCGAGCGGCGCGGCGATCGTTTCGGTGATGACCTGCGCGCTGGCGCCGACGTAATTCGTCGAAACGCGAACGGTCGGCGGCGCGATCTCCGGATACTCCGCGACCGGAAGCATCGGAATGCAGATCGCCCCGGCGAGGATCATCAACAACGAAATAACGATCGCCAGTTTAGGCCGTTTGATAAAAACGTCGGAAATCATTCGAGTTCGGCCTCCCCGTCCTTAACGGAACGACGGCGAACGCGGAAGAACGCGAGCCCCAAAATCGGGAACGCGACGACGGCGCCGGTCGCCAAAAAGCGGAGATTCTCCTTCGTAAAAACGCTCGACGCGGCTTGCGGCGCCGACGCTTCCTCGACGGCTTCCGTTTCGTTGGCGGGCGCGGCTTCGGTCGCTTCCTCGGTCGCTTCGGCGGCGTCGGCGTTTTCTCCGTCGACTTGCGGCGCGGTCGACCCGGCGAACGCGGCTTCGACCGGTCGGACGATCTCGAACGGTTTCGCCTTGTGCGTCCCGTCCATCACGACGAGGTCGCCTCGCTCGATACCGGAGTAAATCGCTTGGACGTTCCCTTGCGTCGGGCCCGGAACGACGGTTCGACGCAGAATCATCTTATAATCGAGCGCGTTCCCGGCTTTGTCGGCGCCGTCGACGACTTGGCCGTCTTTGAAGTCGACCGAAACGACTTCGCCGGTTTTCGGGTCTTTCGTTTCGTATCGCTTGCAGAACTCGGCGAAGAACTCGTCGCGGGTCTTGACGCCGGTTTCGACTTCTTCGACTTGCGCTCGGAAACGAGCGTCGCGCTTGATTTCCGCGTAAAGCTCGTCGTTCGAGATTTCGTCGGTCAGGACGTAAACGAAGTAGCTTTCGCCGTCGAACATCACCGCCGACGGTTTGACCGACGGAACGATTTTACTTTCCTTACGCGTCAGCTCGACCGTAACGACGCCCCCCGGAACGAGCGGTTCGTCGCCGTTTTCCGACGCCGGATTCTCGAACGACGCCCAAATTTTGACGGTGTCGGTCGTCGTTTTGACGACGTTGTCGCGCATCGAAACGGTTCCGTAACAGATTTCGTCCGTTCCTTGCTTTTTATAATAGGAGCCGTCGCAAAGTTTCAGCGCGATTTTCGCTTCTTTTTTCATTTTTCCGAAGTCGCCGCCGAACATCGTCAGGAAGTCGCGTTCGCTAAGCGAAAACCGAACGTACATCGGATTCGTTTGAACGACGGTCGCGAGCGCGTCGTTCGTCG
>JAZQAP010000273.1:0-2305 GCA_045545275.1 Thermoguttaceae bacterium
GTTTTTTCAGTCAGATACTTTTTCATCGTTTCAACTCCTCAATAAGGTTATCCAAGAAAGGAATATCGCTACCGTTCAAGTCGCAGTACTCGCGCAAAATCTCCAAGTTATCGAACGGCGGCAAAATAGGAAAATCCAAGCGAGCGGCGCCGTCGATAGCGTCGTTCAAACGTTCGTAAAGTCGACAGGTGAAAACGTCCGACCACTCTTCCAGCAACTCCGCGACCGTTGGTTCCGACGCTTCGTAACAACGCCCGGTCATATCGCCCGCGACGTCGTAAAGGACAATCAAAAAACGTTCCCACCAAGCGTAATTCCAAGGATTCTTCAACGGTTGAGAGTAACGCTTTAAGAACTTGTCGCAAAACAGTTTATAAAAATCTTCCGGCGTCTTGCGCATCCTCTTCGTCCTCTTCTTTTAAAGCGTCTTCTAACGCTTTCCAGTCTACTCTTCGATAACCGGCTTCCGAAATCCAAATAGCCTTAAGCCCCAGAACGTAACTCGGGCGCAAAAAGCGCTCATAATAAATAAAGGCGAAAAAATCGCCTTCAAACTTCTTTTGCGTCTCCTCGAAAAGCCGTTCAGTCTCTTCGTCCGAGCAGGCGGCCAAAATACTCTCTAACGTCGGCAAATTCTGTTCAGATTTCGGCAACTTATAAAAATCGCGTTCGAAGTCGACAAACTCGCCGTAAATCCGCGCAACGCAAAACATAAGCGCAAACCAAGACTCCGCGAGATGAGCCGCCATTAAATCGCGATTGTCGCCGGAAAAGCCGACTTTTTCGAAGTAGAGTTTTTTTAACTTTAAACGCCATAAGTTGTAAAAATCATTAACAGTTTTGCGCATTTAACTTCCTTTCAATTCTTAACTTCGACGCTTGGAATCAGTTCGCAAATTTCAGGCTCGAAAAAATTATAACGTCCATACGACACGCCTTCGTAAAATCCAACGTTAAATTGAAACGCGCCTCGAAACAATTCCAATCCCCGACGATTCCCACGCCGAGAAAGCGTTTGCAAAACACGAATCGCATAATTGCAGTGCAAAAGGCAGTTACGACTAAAAGAGGCGTCGCAATCGTAAACGCAAAATAGCCAATCTTGAGCGTTATGCCTATGTTGCAAGGAAGCGAAAGGCAAGCTATTATAATACTTGTTATCGCTTAGGTTAGGCGTTTCGCGAATCACAATCGACGCTTTTTTCGAACGAAAGCGAGCGTCCCAAGAACTTCTACAAAGTTCCGCGTCGTTCAGTAACACGAGACGCGAAGCGTCGAAACGCCCTCGTTTCTTCTTGACGTAAGCGCCGACGGCGTCACGATTAAGCGGGATATTTGTAATAACGCGACGCCCTTTAATAAGACGGTCGATAATTTCATCAACGCTATAATATGTAACTCCGTATTCGTAATCGCCGTATATTGTTGTAATCATCGAATAACTCCTGTTAATTCTTGACTTCGCGAACACGCCCCCAGACGGTCAGCACGTCGCTATTTCTCGTTTGTGAGAAGGAAAACACGCCCAAGCCTTTCGACTCGTCGCGGCGGTCGATACTCCCCAAGTACGACAACTTGCCGTCGGTCAGTACTAAGCCTTGCGCGATAAGTTCCGTTTTATCGGACTTTGGAATCGTTTCGGCGCCCGATTTTTCCGACTGGTCGAAGGTCGAAATCGACAAATCGACGTCGAGCGCGACGCGACCGGCGCTTAGTTTATGCGGCGTCAAACGCAGCTCTAAGCCGTCTTGAAAACGCTCGTAGCCGGACGTGCTGGAATAGCCTTCCGCGGAAACTTGCGTCTTCTCTCTAACTATTTCGCTACCAACGCTTAACGTTGTTTCACGACCGTCTGAAAGCAACAGGGCGGGGCGTTGGTCGACCCGATTGCGACCGTTTGTAGCGTCACCGCTTGCGTACAGCGACAACAAATCGTCGAAGTCGAAACCGCCTTCGAGCAAGTCGAGCGACGAATTTATTTCCAAATCTGCGCTTAAATTAACGTAATCGTTGTATTTAAGGCGAAGGAAATACACGTCGCAAAGGTATGTCGCCGACTGATTATGCGTCAAGGCGTCGACCAGTTGCGCGACCGAATCTTGAACGTCTAAGTTATCGTAAACGACGACGCTTGAACCGGTTATCGTCAGTTCGCCTTCTTTCGACAAAACGCTTTCGAGCGCTTTTTGCAGGCGGTTCAGTTCGCCGGGCGGGAGTCGGTAAACTCGCGGAACCATTGCCGACGCGTCGTTTATATCGGCGGTCAGGTAAAAAGCGCCGCGCGTTTCGACGCATTGCAATCCGT
>JAZQAP010000274.1:0-8039 GCA_045545275.1 Thermoguttaceae bacterium
GTCTTAGGTTCGGCGACGGTCGTCGGCGGCGCGATCGACGCCAATATCTCGACCGGTTTCGCCGGCGGCGTTTACGTCAAGCCGGGCGCGACGGCGGAGCTGAACGGCGTTTCTATCGCCGGCAACTCCGGAACTTACGGCGGCGGACTTTGCGTCTACGGCGACGCGACGTTGACGAACGTCGCAATTTCCGCCAACGTCGCGTCGATCGCCGGCGGCGGCGTTTACGTCGCCAAGGGCGCTACGGCTATGCTGACGCACGCGACGATCGCCGACAACGCGTCTCGTAACGGCGCGGGCCTCTGCGTTTCGGGAACGGCGAATCTCTTTAACGCGATTGTCGTCGACGCAATTCTCTTGGGATCCGGGGGAACGGCGAACGCTTACAACACGCTTTCCGGTTTTGCCGCTTGGTCGAACGCGGCGACCGATAGCGCGACGCAATTCGTTTACGACGCGGAACAACCGCTCTTCGCGACCGGCGGTTATACGCTCGCCGAAAATTCGCAAGCGCTCGACAAAGGCGACGACGAGTACGCCGTCGACGCCGACGGCGCCGCCCTTGCGACCGACTTGGCCGGAAACGACCGTATCGTCGGAACCGCCGTCGACCTCGGCGCTTACGAGGCGCAAAGCGAAGCCGTTTCGGCGGCGTTCGCGGAATCGCTCGACGACCTCGACTTCTTCGTCGACGAAGACGACCTCGACGCGGTGGCAAAGTATCTGGTTTGACGTTAATCTTCGAACCGGCGGCGCTTAACGCGTCGTCGGTTTGAGCGTTCGCTTGCGACGACGCGACGTTTTTCGACTTTTTCTGAAAACGCGTCGCGTTCGTCTGTTCGTTTTTGCGTCGTCCGTTTCTTTCGAGCGTGTTCGAGGGAAACAAGCGACGTTCTGGTTCATCTCTTGGTCTTTCTTCTCAATTTTTACTTTTACGTGTTACTTCTCTATTTTTTCTCTTGGCACTGTTTCCAACTTTTTACGTTACTCCTCTATTCCCCCCTTAGCTTCATTTTCCTTTTTGCGCGTTATTTTTTCTTTTCCCGTCTCTTTGCGCCCTCGTTGTTTTTCTCGAGGCGGCATTTCTTGGAAAAAATTTCGTTCGGAATCTTGCGATTCGCGCCGCCTAGCGTTAAAATAAGGGGAACGCCGCGGCGACGCGTTTCCGAACGCCGTCCGACGACGAGCGTTTTATGCGCCTTCGCCGAGTCCGCGACCGCCGCGGCGGCAAGCCGTTCGTCCTCTTTTCCCGCTCCCAATTTAAGGAGAAAACCAATGCCGTCCTTCCTAAAACTCGCTCTCGCCGTCGCTTTATGCTGCTCGTCTTCGACCGTCCTCGCGCAAGTTGCCGACCCGGTCGCGCCGGAAACCGTCGATCCGGAAGCGCGTCCGAATCTGACCGCCTCCGCCGACGCCGCGTCGACCGACGCGAACGCGCCGACGCTCGCCGGGCTCCCGCGCTTCAAACCGAACGCCGTTTCGCTCTATCTCAGCCCGTCGAACCAAATTCGCAACATCGGGTTCGGCGACTACCGCAGCGAAATGGAGCGAATGAACGAAGTCGCCGACGTCGTCGAGCCGATCCTAAAAGCGCACGGCGTCGTCGTTTATCGCAACAACCCGAACAACGGGCTCCGCGATTACGTCGCCGAAGCGAACAAACTCGACGTCGACCTCTATTTTGCGATTCACTCGAACGCCGCCAACAAGCGCGCTCGCGGAACCGAGGCGTTTTGTTTCCGTTTCGGCGGCGAAGGCGAACGCTTCGCGAAACGCGTCGTCGACGAAATTTTGACGATTTACAACGGCCCCAACCGCGGCGTCAAAGAATCGCACAGCCACTTCGGCCCCGGCAAACCGCTTTACGAAACGGCGAACCCGAAAGCGCCGGCGGTCTTGGTCGAGATCGCGTTTCACGACGAAGAACGCGACGCGACTTGGATTTTGGCGAACATTGAGCCGATCGGACAAGCGTTGGCGCGCGCCGTTTTGAAACACTTGGCCGCCGAACACCCGGAAGCGGTCGCGAAATAACTCGTTTGAGCGCGGCGCGTTAGCGTCCGGCGCGCCCCAACGTCGACGACGCTTCCAAGCGTCGAAACGGCGACGGCGGACGCTCTTCGGAAGCGGTCGCGAAATAAACCGTTTTGTTTTCCCCCTTTTTACAACGCGTTAAGCGCCAACCGCAAGACGTCGGCGACGTTTCCGTTTCGCTGGCGCGGCGCCGATCACGCGGCGGTTCGACTCGCTTTCGAGCCGTCGCGTCTTTCCTTCCTTAACCTCAACTCACCCAACACCAACCTAAATCGAACAATGAAAAAGGCTTACTTAACGGCGGGCGTCCCGTCGCACAGCGCGACGCTCTATTGGAAAATGCGTTTTTTGGCTCACGACCCGGCCGCGGTTCTCGAATTTGAAGAGCCGGCGACCTTTCCGGAAGCCAAGCCGTCGACGAACGCCGAGCGCGCGCCGTCCGACAAAACCCGGCTCCTGATTCTGCGCGATATCGAAAACGACCGAGCGATCCGCTCCGCCGAGGCCGACTTCGTCGCCTGTCCCGCCGACTTCGCGCCCGAAACCGGACTCTCCGGCGACCGCGAACTCGCGACCGCGCAAAGCGTCGCGGAAGCGTTCCGCCGTCAAGGCGTCGAACTTGTCGTTTCCGACCGCACGCTCCCGCTCGTTTACGTCGACGCGCTGGCGAAAGTCGGGATTTCTTGCGAATGCGACGTTTTCCGCGGCGTCTTGGAGCGTCGTTCGAAAGACTCCCGCGAAATCGCGGCGATTCGCGAAGCGCAACGGGCGACCGAAGAAGCGATGCGCGCCGCTTGCCGACGCATCGCGAACGCGATTCCCGACGCCGACGGCGTCCTTTGGGCAAACGGCGAAATGCTAACTTCCGAAAATATGCGGGCTTTCATCGACCGAACGCTCCTCGACGCCGGTTATTCGAACGTCCCGGCCATCGTCGCGGGTCGCAAAGACGGCGACGACTGTCACAACTACGGAACCGGTCCTTTGCGAACCGGCGAGCCGATCATCATCGATATTTTCCCGACGAACAAGGCGACGCTCTACAACGGCGACTGCACGCGCACGGTCGTAAACGGCCCGGTCAAGCCGATTTACGCGAAAATGCTCGAAGCGGTGCGCGCGGCGAAAGCGGCGGCGACGGCGACGATCAAAGCGGGCGTCTCCGCCGAAACGGTTCACCGCGCGGCGATCGCGGCCCTCGAAAAATACGGCTTCGGTTACGCCGCCCCGGGCACGCCGGAAGCGGAAACGGAAATCCGGATGACGCACGGCACCGGGCACGGCCTCGGCCTTTCGCTCCACGAACCGCCGCTTCTCGACTTCAAAGGCCCGGAACTCGTCGTCGGCGACGTCGTTTCGGTCGAGCCGGGCCTTTACGGCGCGGGCGTCGGCGGGTTGCGCGTCGAAGACATCGTCGTCGTTACGGAGGACGGTTGCGTTAATCTCGGTTCGCCCCTTCCGGAAACGTTGTCTTGGAACGACTAAGCGTTTCAACGTCGCGTCCGAAACGCCCCCTTCCCGTCTTTTTTTCCAAGCGACGGGAAGGCGCGTTTCTTTTAGACGACGTTAACTTTTCTTAAATTTTCCCCTTTTTATCCGTTAAATACGCCTTGTTTCTCCAACATTTTCGTTAAACGCGCTTTCTTTTCCAACGATTTTTTTCTTCAACGCGCTAAGTCGGGCGCTCTTCCTTTTTATCTTTTTGCCTATTCAACGCGTTTTACCGCCGCCGACCGTCTGTGGAACCCCCAAAATTAACCTTTCCTAACAAATTCAACCAAAACCGATAAATATTAGACAAAACTAATTGACACCGTCTCACAAATCGGCTATAATCACAATCATAAAGAAAACCTCAGCCAATCGTCGTCGTTTTGTTAGCCAAGACAAATCGACGTTATTTTTCCACCGCAATTCTTAGACAAGACTAATTCCATGAACGACTTTATTCGCGACGCCGACCGAAAAGAAGCCTTACGTTTTCTCCTTGTGAAGACCGCCGCGGTGCGAAGCGGCGTCAAACCGGGCGAGCTTCTGCGCGTTCGTCATTGCTATAAGTCGCAAACGCGTTCCGATTCGCCCTTTAGCTTTACTCGCGACGACGTTCTTAAAATTTTGAAGCTCGACTACGTTCGGCTTCGCGTCGAAGAAGATAGTTCGCTCGTTTTATTTTTTCATCGCGACGCTCTTCGTCGCGCCGTTTCGACGCCGGAAAATTCCGCGACGCTCCGACGTTGCGCCTATCCGGCAACCGGCGATCTAAAATCGCTTCTTCGAACGCTTTATAAACGTTTTTCTAGCGAAAAATTTCCGCACGAAGTCGGCGTTTTTATCGGGTACCCGTCGAAAGACGTCGTCGGATTCATCGAGAAAAATCGCCCGCGGACTCCTTGCCGTTGCCCTTGGGCGGTCTTCGGCGACGCGACCGAATCCCTTTTCCTTTCAAATCTTTATCGCCAAACGGAGCTTTTCGCCCAGAGCGTTTTGGACGCTTGCGAGAGTTTGCAAACCTTTTTCGAAACCGTCGCCAATTATCGACTTAACGCGTCCGAAACGGTCGCCGCTTAAGGGCTCGTTTCGGCTCTCCGCAACGTCGACTCGAAATCGTCGAAAGGGCCGCGTTCGCTCCGACTTTCGCGCAACCCCAGTTTTCTTCGGAGTTTAGCGCGGACTTTTTCGACTTTCCGCCGTTTGCCGACGCGTTCGTTTTCTCCCTTGCGCGCCGTCGACGGTTCGGAGTTTCGTTTCGACGGGGCGCCGCTCGTTTTCTCCGCGAGCGGCGTCTTTTTTTTACGAAAGCCAAAGGTTTGCACTGCCTAACTTCATTAAGAGCAACTAACCTATTAAGTCTCGACTAACTTTTTGCGTCAAACTCAAAAAAACGCTCGAAAACGAGTCGCTTCTTCGCGCCGTTTCCGAACGTCCATTTTTCAAGCGTCGTAATCGTTGTTCCCGTTATCCGGCTTGCGCCGATTCGACGAAATCGCTCGCGCCGGCTCCGACGAGGTCGAACGGCTTCTCGTTTTCGCGGTACGCGACTTGAATATCGCCGAACGCCGTTTCTTGCTCGACGAACGCGTACCCGCGGCGCGTCAATTCGAGAATCGCCAAAAAAATCCCAATCAGGGTCGATTTTCGGTCGGCCTTGTCGAAAAGCGCGGTGAAGCGTACTTTCCGCTCGCGTTTCAAACGATTATAAACCCTTTGCAGCAAAACGCTTATCGGCGTATCCTCGCGTTTCATCGAGTGTCGGAAGACCGGCGTTTTTTCGCGCAAAATCCGTCCGAACGCGCCGACCAAGTCCCAAAGTTCGACGTCTTGAATCGGTTCCTCGGCGAAATTCCGCGTCGCTCTTGGCAAGTCGTTCGAAAGTCGCGGGTAACGTCGCGCCCAAAGTCGTCCGCGCTCCTCCAAAACGCCGGCGTTTTCGCAAAATTTCTTATACGCTAAGAGCTGAACGACCAAGTCTTTACGCGGGTCTTCGATCGTTTCGACCGTTTCCTCGTCGTCGGTTGGCAGCGCGTGAAACGACTTAATTTCGATCAGCGAACTCGCCAGCGACAAAAAGTCGCCGACCGCGTCGAGTTCCAGCGCTTCGAGCGCTTCGACAAAAACGAGAAACTGTTCCGTTATCTCGGCGATCGGAATATCGAGAATATCCAACTCGCGTTTTCGCACCAGATAGAGCAACAAGTCGAGCGGGCCGCAAAACGCGTCGAGTTTAACGGCAAAGACGCCGGCGTTCTCCTTCGCTCGGTTTTCCGCGTTTTCCATTCTTCGTCAATCCCTTATATTTCAACGCTTAAATCAAGCGACATTTTTAACGAGTCGCCCGATCGCGCGCTTCGCCGAGTTCCAAACGCAACTCGTCTTCCAACGCGAACAACGGTTCGAACGCGTCCGCCGCCCGCCGCGATTCGACGGTCGACGGCGTTAACCGCTTGGAAGTCGGACGGTTGCGACGCGGCGTCTCGCGCGGCGTTCCGTTTTCCGGCGACGCTCCGAACGCGGTCGAAAAGGAGTCTAAGACGCGCCCCAACGTCGCGGCGGCTTCGGTCGCTTGCGCGGTCAACGTTTCGAGCGTCGCTCTCCGCGCTTCGAGTTCGGCGTTGGCGCGGACGTAAAAGTCGGCGAATTCCCGACGTCGGCGCTCCAACTCGGCGACGGCGCGTTCGGAGCGTTCCCGCTCTTCGCGAACCGTTTTCTCAAGCGCGCTAATCTCCGACGATTCTTCAACTTGCAACGCTTCGCTAAGAGACGCGGGCTCGGACGCTAAAGAACGGGCGCCGTCGTTCGAACCGTTGAAGAAATAAAAGAGCGCCCCGAGCGCGATCGCGCCGCCGACCGAAGTCGCGGCGAGCGGAAGGAGTAAAAGAGCCGACATAAAGGAAAAGGACGACGAAAAACGAACAAATAGGCAAAACGGGAAAGCCGGGCAAACCGAGCGACGCCGCCGTCCGTTCGGTCTCGCAACCGTCCGAACGACACCGACGATAATAACGATTTTTCCGGTTCCGTTCAAGAGCGATTTCCCGCGATTCGCCTCCGTTTCTCCTTCGCTTAACCTTCTATTTCGCCCAAATTAACGCCGTCCGTCGATATGGGCCCCGCCTCGCGCTTTTCGTCGGCAACCTTTTTGATGACGCAACATAAAACAAACGCGACAATCAGCGCGCCCAGTATTTTACTCTTCCTTTAACGTCGACGGCGTTAACGATCAAAAGAACGGCGACGCGAACGGCGAACTTGGCGCGTTTCGTTTCCCTCTTTCGCCGTTAAGGGGGCCGTTCCGCTTGACGACGACGGCTCTTTGCCGCAAATATCTATTTTTGATATTGTCAACAAAGAGCCGTCTTTTGATTCAACGAGCGAGAAAACTAACGTCGCAAACCGCTGCGCCGTTTACTTCCCGACGTTGTAAAACTCGACTTCCCAAAGGCGCGCCAAGTTGCCGGGCGTTTCGTCGATTTGCAGACGGAACTTCTTGCCGGAAACGGGTTTAAACTTCAAGCAGACGACCGCCGCGTCGTTGTTTTCGACCGCCGCGCTTTCGACGTCGACGAACGCGCCGTCTCGCTCGACTTGCAGGCGGAACTTCGTCAGCGGCGTTTGGGCCGACGCTTGCCCGCTCGCAACGCGGAAAGCGTCGAGCGTCGTTTCCCCGGCGAACTCGAAATCGACCCAATGCGACTCGGCTTCGTCGCTGACCCAGCGGCCCTCGTTCTTGTAAACGTCGAGTTTGCCGTCGTTAATCGCCGACGCGGGGTAACGCGCCTTTTTGTACAGGCTCGAAACGGCGACTTTCGCGTCGAGCGCCAAGTTTTTCGCGTCCGACGGGAGCCATTTCGGGCGCGCGAATTGCGTCGCTTTCGCGGTCGGCGGCGCGACGCCTTCGGTCATCAGCGCTTTCAGTTCGTCGAGATAATCGCCGTAAACGTCGCGCGGCAAGCAGTTATGTTTCTTGCAAATCGACGCGGCCATCCCGACGACTTCCCCCATCATTCCGCCGGTGCGCATCACGCGAATCGTCCCGAGCGCGACGTGCGTTACGCTGATGTTGCGTCCCGCCATAAAGAGATTTTCGACGTTGCGCGAGTAAAGGCAGCGGTAAGGAATCGCGTAAGGTTTGATGTTCGTTTGGACGCAGTAAGCGCGGAACTCCTCGCCCGGGAAGTGTTTAGCGTTCTCCGGTTCCGGGTAGTGCAGGTCGATCGACCAAGTCGTCGTAACCGACGCGTCGTCGAACGGAACCGCGTTCACGACGTCCTGTTCCTTCAAGACGACGTCGCCGAGCAACCGTCGCGACTCCCGCTTCCCGGCGACGTAAGCGACCCAACCGAGTTTGCGATTTTTAACTTTTTCCGCCCAAGAGCCGGTCGTTTTGTTCTTCATATACGACCAGTGCCCGTACGCGGCGCGCAGGCCGTTGTCGCGAATGCGTTCGATATCGTTGATTTGGTCGAGATTCATCCCGCCTTCCCAGTCCCAGTCGCCGTGCGTCGACG
>JAZQAP010000275.1:0-2123 GCA_045545275.1 Thermoguttaceae bacterium
TATTCCCCCGGCGTCGTCGAGTTGGGCCGCGAGTCGCTCCGTTACTTGAAGAGCGTCGCGCCGTCGGCCGCCCGTTAAAGCCGTCCCAATCGTTTCGACCGTCAAACTCGCCGCCAACCGTTCCGCGTCGCGCCGTCAAAACGCCGAAAAACCGTTTAAATCGCTTCGACCGTTCCCGGCGCTCCCCGTCGAAACGCCCCAAACGCGACAATAAAAGGAAACCGCGCCCAATGAACCGCTTGCTCAACCGTTGGAACCGTCTTTCGTTGATCGCCCGCATCGCCGTCGGGCTCCTTTTGGGCGTCGCGCTCGGTTTCCTTTGCCCGCAAGCGACGGTCGTCGGAACGCTCGGGACGCTTTTCGTCGGCGCGTTGAAAGCGATCGCGCCCCTTCTCGTTTTCGTTCTCGTCGTCGATGCGCTCGCCAACGCGGGCGAAAAAGTCGGTTCGCGCTTTACCCCGGTCGTCGCCCTTTACTTAACGTCGACGGCGCTCGCGGCGCTTTTGGCGGTCGGCGCCAGCTTCCTCTTCCCGACGACGTTAAAACTCCCGGAAGCCGCCGACGCCGGGACGCCGCCGTCGGGCGTTTTTGAAGTCTTCGCGCAACTGCTGAAAAACGCGACGCAAAACCCGGTCGGCGCGCTCGTCGACGGCAACTTCATCGGCGTTTTGACTTGGGCCGTCGTCCTCGGGTTAGCGTTGCGTTCGACCGCCTCCGCGACGACGAAATCGACGCTAAAAGACTTCGCGACCGCCGCGACCGCCGCCGCGCGCTGGGTGATCGGCTGGGCGCCGCTCGGGATTTTGGGCTTGACGTTTACCTCGGTCGCGACGAGCGGCGCGGCGATTTTCGCCGATTACGGACGGCTTCTCGCGCTCTTGGTCGGGAGTATGTTGACGGCGGCGCTCGTCCTCAACCCGGCGCTCGTCTTCGCCGTCCTCCGCCGCAACCCTTATCCGCTCGTCTTCCGTTGCCTTCGCGAAAGCGGCGTTCCGGCGTTTTTCACCCGGAGTTCGGCGGCGAACATTCCGGTCAACCTGCAGCTTTGCAAGAAGCTCGGACTCGACGAAAACCTTTATTCGATCGCGATTCCGCTTGGCGCGACGATCAATATGAACGGCGCCGCGATCACGATCGCCGTTATGTCGCTCGCGGCGGCGAACACGCTCGGCGTTTCGGTCGACTTTCCGTCCGCTTTGCTTCTTTGCGCCGTTTCGACGTTGGCGGCTTGCGGCGCGTCCGGGGTCGCGGGCGGTTCCTTGCTCTTGATTCCGCTCGCTTGCTCCCTTTTCGGAATCGGCGTCGACGCCGCGATGCAAGTCGTCGGGATCGGTTTCGTCGTCGGCGTCGTTCAAGACTCCCTCGAAACCGCGCTGAACAGCTCCGGCGACGTTCTTTTCGCCGCGACCGCCGAGTTCCGCGAACGCCGAAAACGGAACGAACCGTTCGAAATTTAACCCGTTTTTCAACAGCCGCCGTCCTCGACCGATTTCGCGCCGATTTTCCTCCGCCGCCGCGCTCCCTTCGCCCCTTTTCGCCGACGTTCCCCTTCCGGAGCTTTCCCGATGAACCGTCCCAACCGCCGCCGTCCCGCCGCGCAAGCCGTTCCAGCCGCTAAAACCGCTTCAACCGGCGCCGCGACGCGTTTTTTCTCCGCTCTTTTCGCGTTCGGGCTCGCCGCGACGCTCGTTCCGATTCTCGTTTCCGCTCCGGAAGGCGCGGTTCGCGAAGGCGACTTCAACCCGGTCGCGCTCCTTTTCCTCTTCTTCGCCGCCGCCGTTTCGGTCGCCGCGCTCCGCTTCCCGCTCCTTTCAAACGACAAAATCGACAAAACCGCTAAAACCAACGTCGACGAAGCCGTTCCACTCGACGCCGCAAACGCCGCCGCGCCCGCCCTCCCCACCGACAAAACCAACCCAACCACTAAAACCAACAAACTCGACAAAATCGACAAAATCGACAAAATCGCCCGCCGCGCCGTTCGGGTCGCCGACGTCGCGCTCGCCTTCTTTCTGGCTTGGACGACCGCCTCTTACCTCGCCCTTATTTTCGGCCAAACCGGCGACGTCCGTTTCGCGACGAACGCCTATTGGCTCTTCGCGACGCCGACGCTCCTTTACTTT
>JAZQAP010000276.1:0-2736 GCA_045545275.1 Thermoguttaceae bacterium
GCCCCGACCGCGCCGGTCGCGCCTTCGGCTTCCGGTTCCGTCGCCGCGTCTTCGACGAGCGTTCCGACGCCGGAGCCGATTCCGACGCCGCCGCCGCGAGACGTTTATCGCTTGACGCCGTCCGACGCCGAAACCGTCGCGGAGACGTTTGCGGAGAGCGACGCGGGAGAAGCGAGCGTTTGGCGGGCGCGCGATCTTTCCTTGGAGACGACGGCGTTGATTTTGAGCGTCGGAGCGTTGCAGATCGCGCTTGTCGTTTCGATCGTTTTGATCGGGCGGTTTCATTTTGGGTCGACGCAAACCGGACTTTCGGCGGCGCTTCTTTATCTTTTGATTCCGTATGTCAATCAGTTTTCCGGTTGTTTGGATCATATCGTTCCGGGGTTGGCGATTTTGACGGCGGTTTTGTTTTATCGTCGACCGGTCGTTTCGGGGTTCGCGTTGGGAACGGCGGGCGCGCTGGCGTTTTATCCGTTTTTCCTTTTGCCCCTTTGGTTTGGATTTTATTGGAAGCGGGGCGCGGCGCGTTTTGCGATCGGGACGTCGGCGGCGGTTTTAACGTTCGCGGTCGTTTTGTTGGCGACGACGGAAGCGAGCGAAAATTACGGCGCGGCGCTTGCGTCGATGTTGGGGCGGCGTTCGCTCTTTTTGGCGTCGGCGGACGGACTTTGGGAGTACTTGCCCCGGTTTTATCGGATACCGTTGATTTCGCTTTTCGGCGTTTTTTGCGTCGGATACGCGCTTTGGCCTCCGCGCAAGGACTTGGCGACGCTGATTTCCGGGTCGGCGGCGCTGATGTTGGCCGTCCAATTTTGGATGGGGTATCGCGGCGGGCTTTACATGGCTTGGTTTTTACCGTTGGCGGCGCTGACGGTTTTTCGACCGAATCTTTTCGATCGCGTCGCGACGACGACCGTCGTCGACGTTTAGCGTCGGCGGGCGACTCGCTTCGAACCGGACGAGGAGGGGGAGAGAAATGGCGAAACGAACGAAGACGGACGCGTTCGATTGGGCGGCGATTCAATGGGCGCGAACGCTTGAGGAAAAAAGCGGAGGCGGCGACGGGTTCGACCGCGTCGACGCGGTCGCGCGAGCCGAAGCGGAGCGGGACGCGCGCGGTCGACTCCTCGATCCGACGGCGTTTTTGAGCGTTCGCGCTTCGGCGATTTTAACCGCGGTCGGCGTTTCGTTCGAGCGTTTTCGCGAGCGGGCGAAGCGCGTTTGGCTTTTTTCGCTCCTTTTTGTCGTCGCGTTGGGGGCGTGCGTTTTTCCGTTCGCCCGAGCCGACAAAATATTAGAAGACGTTAATTTGGCCGGCCCTTTCGTCTTTTTTTTGTTGGGGCAAATATTCTTTTTGGTCGCGTCGTTGATTTTTGTGTTGATCGCGGCGTTTCAAGGGAGCGTTCGCTGTTGGCGCGCGCAAACGGGGGAGCGGACGGCGGCGGAGCGAGCGGTCGTTCGATTTTCGGGGCTTCTCGGTTGGTTGGCGTTGAGCGCGATACGTTGGGGCGCGCCCCTTTGGAGCGCGTTGGCGGAAACGAAGTTCTTCGCCCGTCGTCGCGAGGTTCGCGAACGTCGGCCCGCGTCGACGGAGGCCGCCGAAGGAGAGGCGACGCGGGCCCGAACGCGGGAAGCGGAGCGGCTTTTTTGGAATTTGGCTTTTTCGAAACCGCGATTTCTTTGTTTTTGGAGCGGTTTGCTGTCGCATCTTTTTTGGGCGTCGTGTTCGTGCTGCGTGCTTTTGATTTTAGTCGCGCGAATGCAAGGAAATCGGTACGACTATTGTTGGCGAACGTCGTTGGAGGACGCGAGCGCCGTGAAGGCGTGCGTCGATTTCTTGGGCGCTCCGTTGGAGAAATTGGGCGCGGAGGTTCCGACGCGCGAGGACGTCGACCGACTTTTCGACGAAAAACGAGCGCGACCGACGGACGACGCGACGCGAGCGGCGTTTGCGGCGGCGTTGCGCGTTATCGAACCGGATTTTTCGGAGATTCGTATCGAGCGGCGCATGAACGCGGAGACTCGAACGCGTTGGTCGCATTTTTTGCTCGGCGTCGTGTTGTTGTGGTGCGTCGCGCCGCGGTGCCTGTTGGCGACGGCGTATTACCTCCTTTTTCGAGCGTCGTTGCGCGACTTCCGACCCGATTTGAAGGAGCCGTATTTTCGCGATTTGATCGAGCGCGCCGAGTCGTATTCGACGACGATCGAAACGGACGTTCGGGAGGAGGACGCGTCGGAAACGAACGCGGCGACCGCTTGGGATCGAAAAAAGACGTTGCGCGAGCCGGTCGCGGTCGAGGAACCGGTCGCGGTCGAAGAGCCGGTCGCTGTCGAAGAGCCGGTCGCGGTCGAAGAGCCGGTCGCGGTCGAGGAACCGGTCGCGGTCGAGGGGCCGGTCGCTGTCGAGGAAGCGGTCGCTGTCGAAGAGCCGGTCGCTGTCGCGGAGCCGGTCGCGGTTGCGGAGCCGGTCGCGGTCGAGTCGGTCGCTGTCGCGGAGCCGGTCGCTGTCGAAGAGCCGGTCGCGGTTGCGGAACCGGTCGCTGTCGAGTCGGTCGCTGTCGAGGGGGCGGTCGCTGTCGAAGAGCCGGTCGCGGTCGAGGAACCGGTCGCGGTCGCGCCGACGCTCGCGGTCGCGTTGGGATTCGACGCGACGCTTGCGGACGAACGTTGGCGAACGCTCTTCGACGCGACGCGAACGCCGATTCTTTTCGGCGACGTCGCGGCCGATTTCGCGGC
>JAZQAP010000277.1:0-5633 GCA_045545275.1 Thermoguttaceae bacterium
AGAAGCGCGGCGCGATGTTCGATAAAAAAGTCGTCTTTTTCGACGGGTTCGAACAACTGTCGTATGCGAACCGGGTCGTCGTGCGCACCTTCTGCCGAATGGACCGGCTCGGGCTCCTTTTGACGACGCACTCGCCGGCCATCGGGATTCCGGTGTTGTTCCGCGCGACGCCGTCGGTCGAGATTTTGCGTCAAATCCTCAATTATCTCCTTGACGACCTCGACATGACGCCGGAGGACTCGGAACTCGAAATTTTGTTGAAAAATTTCAATTACGACGTGCGCGAAATCCTTTTTTCGTTGTACGACGCGTTCGAAAGTTACCGTTGGGCGCCGCGCGAAATGCGGGAAAAAATCGTTCGGCGATATCCTCGTTGACCGTCGCCGCGGCGAGTTTGCGGTTTGAAGCGATTTTAACGGCGGCGAGCGGGCGTCGGCGGCGCGGGGACGGCAAAGAACGCGGCGAAAACGGCGCGCTGAAAGCGGTCGAGTTTGTCGGCGGCGCGTCGAAAAGTTAAAATAGGTGAAATAGTAAGGTAAAAGAGGGGCAAAATGTCGCTTTCCGTTCGTTTGGGCTCGGTCGAGTTGCCGAATCCGATTCTTGTCGCGTCGGGGACTTTCGGTTACGCTAAAGAGATGGCGGGCGTCGTCGATTTGTCCCGATTGGGCGGCGTCGTTCCAAAGACGATCACCGTCGAGCCGCGCGCCGGGAACAAACCGCCGCGAACGGTCGAGACGACCGCCGGTCTCCTGAACGCCATCGGGCTCGACAACGACGGCCTCGACGAATTTATCGCGAAAAAATTGCCTTACTTGCGGACGTTGCGTTGTCCGATTATCGTCAGCGTCGCGGCGAAAAAGATCGACGATTGCGCGATTTTCGGCGAACGATTGAGCGCGGAACCGGGGATTGCGGCGGTCGAGTTGAACGTCAGTTGCCCGAACGTTAGCGGCGGCGTCGATTACGGAACCGACCCGACTCTTTGCGAAAAAATGACGGCGGCGATGCGCAAGTCGTTGAAACTTCCGTTTTCCGTTAAGCTGTCGCCGAACGTTACGCGAATCGCCGATATTGCCAAAGCGGCGGAGGCGGGGGGCGCCGATATGATTTCCGCGACGAACACCTGTTACGGGCTCGCCGTCGACTGGCGGCGCCGCCGACCGCGCTTGGGGAACGGTTGCGGCGGGTTCAGCGGCCCGGCGATCAAGCCGATTTCGTTGCGTTGCGTTTGGCAAATCGCGCAAGCGGTCAAATTGCCGATTATCGGTATCGGCGGGATTTCGACCGTCGACGACGTGTTCGATTTCCTCGTCGCGGGCGCTTCCGCGGTCGAAATCGGGACGGCGAACTTTTACGAGCCGGACGTTACGACGCGGATTCTCGACGCGCTTCCGGTCGAAATGGAGAAGGCCGGAATTAAAAATATTGCCGACATTATCGGAACGCTCGAAATGTAAAGCGAACGGAGGCCGATTTCGACGCTTGGCGCGGCGGTTTTCGGCGCTTGACCGAGACGGGAACGGCGTTATAATAAAGACGCGCCCGGTCGGTAAAAAAGCGGCCCGACGCGCCGTTAACCTCGCACCGATAATTTTGACGAAAGGCCGTTTTCAATGACGCAGACGCAACTTACCGCCGCTCGAGCCGGAGCGATTACCCCCGAGATGGAAATCGTCGCGGAAAAGGAGCGGCTCGACGTCGAAACGGTGCGCTCGGAAATCGCGCTTGGGCGAATGATTATCCCGGCGAACAAAGTTCACCTGAAAAAGGGGCTCTCGCCGATCGCGATCGGGCGAAAAGCGACGACGAAAATCAACGCGAACCTCGGCGTTTCGTCGTTGGCCGGGGACGCGCGCCGCGAGTTGGAAAAGATCGAGTGCGCGATCAAATACGGCGCCGACACGATTATGGACTTGTCGACCGGCGCCGACTTGGACGCGTTGCGCGAACGGATGATCGACGCCGTTTCGGTTCCGGTCGGGACGGTGCCGCTCTACCAAATCTGCGAAGAACTCGACGATATCCTCGACATGACGTCGCAAAATATCTTGGACGCGGTCGAAAAACAGGCGAAGCAGGGCGTCGACTACATGACGATTCACTGCGCGCTTTTAAAGCGGCACATTCCGCTCGTCGACTCGCGCTTGACCGGGATCGTTAGCCGCGGCGGCTCGTTGACGGCGAAATGGATGGTCGCGCACAACGCCGAAAACCCGTTTTACGAACGTTTCGACGACCTTTGCGACATTATGCGCGAGTACGACGTCAGTTGGAGTCTCGGCGACGGAATGCGCCCGGGCTGCTTGCACGACGCTTCCGACGCGGCGCAGTTCGCGGAGTTGTCGGCGATGCGCGAGCTGACGAAGCGCGCTTGGGACAAGGGAACGCAGGTGATGATCGAGGGGCCGGGCCACGTTCCGTTCGACCAAATCGCCGACAATATGAAGCGGCAGGCCGACGAGTGTTTCGGGGCGCCGTTTTACGTCCTCGGGCCGGTCGTTTGCGATATCGCGCCCGGTTACGACCACATCACGAGCGCGATCGGGGCGACCGCCGCGGCGTTCCACGGGGCGGCGATGCTTTGCTATGTTACGCCGAAAGAACACTTAGGCTTGCCGAATCTCGAAGACGTCAGGAACGGTTGCGTCGCGTACAAGATCGCCGCGCACGCCGCCGACGTCGCGCTGAAACGGCCCGGCGCTCGCGAACGCGACGACGAAATGGCGCGGGCGCGGTTCGCGTTCGATTGGGAGCGGCAGTTCGAACTCGCGCTTGATCCGGAGCGGGCTCGGCAATATTACGACGAAGCGCGGTCGAATCCCGAAGACGCGCCGCGAAACGACGGCGACGCGGCGAACGTTTCGACGCAAAACGCCGAAAAATTGGGCGAAACCGGCGCGACGCGTTGCCCGCGCGGGCTTCATCCGACGCTGAATCCGGACGGAACGATCGAAAACGAAGATTATTGCACGATGTGCGGTCCGAAATTCTGCGCGATGCGAACGACCGCCGACTTAATTCGCCTTCGCAACGAGCGAAAAGCGGCGGAAAACGCCGATTCCGGTTCTTGACGCGAACGGGTTCGCGGCGAGTTCGACTCTTCGTCGCTCGTCGCGGCGAACGCGTTTTGGGGAAACGAGGGATTTGCGACCGGCGCCTATTGAAACGTTTAACGAAAAGGGCGTCGATTTTGCGTCGCGCGTCGGCGTTTTTATCTTCTTGAAACTTAAAACGCGACAAACGCCGACGTTAACGAGGCGTTAAGACAAACGGCGCGCTAACGGAAACGCTCCGATTTCAAACGTCGAATTCCGACGAGAAATCGGAGCGTTTTGCGTTTCGACCGTTTGGGTTTTCTCGTCGAGCCGTTAAACTTGGCGCGACGGGAAAACTTACGCTCAAAATCGAGTTAATCAGAACATTTGCCCGATTTGGTAAACGAGCGTCGTCAGAACCCAAGCGATCGCGGTCAAGCCGAACCACTGCGCGAACGCCCATTTCCAAGAGCCGGCTTCTCTCGCCATCACCGCGAAGGTCGCCATACACGGCGTCGCGATCAGGCAGAAGAGCATAATGCAGAACCCGACGAGCGGCGAATAGTTCGCGCGGAGCGTTTCCGCCAACGGTTCCGACGTTTCGTCCGCCTCGCCGACCGAGTAAACGACGCCCATTTGCGCGACGAAAACCTCTTTCGCGGCGATCGCGCCGATCAACGCCGTTCCGATTTTCCAGTCGAAACCCATCGGACGCAACAACGGCTCGATCGCGCGACCGACCCGACCGGCGTAACTTCGCTCGAGCGCCGCTTGACCTTCCGCCGCGTCGACCGCGGCCAACGCGTCGGCGACCGGATCGGCTTCTTCTTCCGTTTCGTCCGCCGCGACTTCGGCGCCGTCGGCTTCGGTGTTCTCGGCAAGTTGGGCGCTTTCGGTCGACTCGGCGTTTTCTTCCGGTTGCGCGGCTTCGGCGCTTTCGGTCGATTCGGTGAGTCGCGCGGCGGCTTCGGCGCGAATTTGGTCGGCGTTCTCTTCGATTTGAGCGCGCTCGGCGTCGAATTTCGCGACCGTTTCCGCGTCGAGGCTCGGGAACGTCGTCAGCGCCCAAAGGAGAACGGAGATTGCGAAGATGATCGTCCCGGCTTTTTTGACGTATTGCCAACCGCGTTCCAACGTGTGAACGCCGACGACGCCGAGCGTCGGGCAGTGATACGACGGCAGCTCGATAACGAACGGCGCCGGCTCGTCGTTTTTAAAGACGACGTCCATTACCTTGGCGACGACGGCGGCGAGCAGAATCCCGATCAGATAAATCCCCCAAAGAATCAGCCCCTGCCATTCGAGCGGGAAAAACGCCGGAATCAACAGCGCGTAAATCGGGAAACGGGCCCCGCAACTGAAAAGCGGCAAAACGAACATCGTCGCAAGCCGTTCTTTGCGGTCGCTGAGCATTTTCGCCGCCATAATTCCCGGAACGGTGCAGCCGAACCCGACGAGCGCCGGAACAACGCTGCGTCCGTGCAAGCCGACGCGCCGCATCCAACGGTCGCAAAGGAGCGCGGCCCGGGCCATATAACCGGAGTCTTCGAGAATCGAAATCGCGAGGAACAGAATTAAAATATTGGGAAGGAAAACCAAAACGCCGCCGACGCCGCCGATGACGCCGTCGATAATCAACGACTTCGCGACGCCTTCGATCATCGCGCCGTCGACCCAATCGGCCAGCGCGCCGAACCCGGCGTCGATCCAATCCATCGGGTAAGAACCGAGCGTAAAGGTCAGTTGGAAAACGAGATACATCGCCGCCAAGAAGATCGGAATCCCGAGGAAGCGGTGCGTCAGAATCGCGTCGATCTTATCGGAACCGCTCGCCGGAGCGTCGGCGTCGGTCTTGACGCAACGAGCGCAAACGCGGCCGATTTCCTTGTACCGCGCGACGTCCGCCGCCGTTTGCGCCAACTCGCATTCGCCGCCGCAATGTTCGCAACTCTTCGCCGCGTCGGACGGGCAAGCGGACGCGGCGGGCGTTTCGGCGGGAGCGCTCGGCGAGTCGGCGACGCGAACGACTTCCGTCAAAATCTCTTGAACGCCGACTCCGCGGTTGCCGACCGTTTGCAAGACCGGAACGCCGAGTTCCTTGCTCAGCGCCGCCGCGTCGACGTCGATTCCGCGGCGCCGAGCGACGTCGATCATATTCAAAACGACGACGAGCGGGCGATTTTGCTCCTTCAAAACGAGCGTCAAATAAAGGTTGCGCTCCAAATTCGACGCGTCGACGACGTTGACGACGACGTCCGGCGTTTCGTTTTTCAAAAACTCCGCCGCGACCCGTTCTTCGTCGGAGTACGACGCGAGACTGTAAACGCCGGGCAGGTCGACGACCGAAACCTCGCGTCCTTCGAACCGCGTTCGACCTTCGTAACGCTCGACGGTAACGCCCGGAAAATTGCCGACCGTCTGTTTCGCGCCGGTCAGCTTGTTAAAAATCGTCGATTTGCCGCTGTTCGGGTTCCCGGCGAGCGCGATTTTAATTTCGTTTTTCATTGTTGTTAGCCGCGTCTATTTTAGGAAGGCGAATCGGACGAAAAATTGGTTCGCGTCGGCTCGTTTCCGATTCCCAAAGCGGCGCGCCGGCGA
>JAZQAP010000278.1:0-2993 GCA_045545275.1 Thermoguttaceae bacterium
GGCGTTCGCCGACCTGACGAAAGCGATCGAACTCGAGCCGGCGAACCCGATGACGAACGCGATTCGCGGGAAAATCTGCGCCGACGCCGGACGTTGGGAAGAAGCGCTCGCCGATTACAACGCCGCGCTCGACAAAGACGCCGCCTGCTTCCCGGCGTATAAACAGCGCGGACTTTACTTCAAAAACGTCGCCGATTGGGAAGCCGCGTTGGCCGACTTGACGCGAGCGATCGAGATTAACCCGAACGATCCGGAGGTTTACTTCGAACGCGCCGGGATTTATCGCCAATTGAAAGACGACGCGGCGTATCAAGCCGATATGGCGAAGGCGAGCGAACTCGACCCGAGCGTCGGCAAAGTCGCCGAATAACGTTCGACGGAAAACGAGTCGCAACGAAAACGCGTCGCAACGGCGGAAGCGAACGTCGTTCGGCGCGTTTTTGTCGTTCGACGACGTTTGAAAACGAAGAATAAAGCGGCGGTATTGCGTTTCTGTTGCGAAACCGGCGTTTTGAGCGCGGTTTTTAGGAAATCAAAAAACGTCGAAGGGGAAGAAAATGGCCGAGTTTAACGAATTTGACGGCGGCGGACGTTGGGAACGACGGTTCGACGGGGCGAATTTGAGCCCGGGAAATATTCCCGGAAACGCTCCGACGTTCGACGGCGACCCGTTGCGGGCTCCGGTCGCGTTCGTGAAGGGCGTCGGAGCGCGTCGCGCCGAGATTTTGCGGCGACTCGGCGTCTTTCGAGCGTTCGACTTGCTCTTCTTTTTTCCCCGCGACTATCTGGAAATTTCGCTGAAACGGAGCGTCGACGACCTCGTCGAAGACGAAATTCAATCGATTTGCGGAACGGTCGAAGATTATCGAATGAGATTTTCGCGACGCGGCCCGATCGTAACGCTCGACGTCGCGGTCGGCGACGAAACCGTTCAGTGTCTTTGGTTTAACCAAGCGTTTATCGCGAAAACGTTCCGTTTTGGGCGTCGCGTTATGTTGACGGGGAAACCGAAACGAAAATCCGGAACGCTTTGGCAATTTTCGCATCCGAAACTGACTTATCTAAGCGACGATTTCGACGATTTGGGGGGCGCGTCGAGCGAAAGCGGCGAAAGTTTGACGTTTGGCGAAACCGAGGCGGCGGGGCAAAGCGCGTCGGTTGGCGAAAATAAGGGAAGCGGCGGCGTTTTAGGGGATTTGGTAAACGGCGCAAAACGGGACGGCGAGCGGGATTTGGCAAACGGCGCGAACTCCGACGACGAGCGAATTTTGCCGATTTACCCGCTGACCGAAGGCTTGACGCAGTATCAGATTCAAACGATAATCAAGAACGCGCTCGAAAATTTGCCCGATTTGCTTCCCGAGGCGTTCCCGACGGAGTATCTGGCGCCGCGGCGGTTGGCGCCGATCGCCGACGCGATTCGCAAAATTCACTTCCCGGCGACGGCGGAGGAGGCGGCGTTCGCGCGTCGACGTTTCGTTTACCAAGAGTTGTTAATCTTGCAGTTAGCGTTGGCGATTTGCCGCGCTCGACGGCGAATCAATATGAAGGCGCCGCCGCTCCCGCGCAACGGAAAAATCGACGCCCGCATCCGTTCGCTCTTTCCGTTCGAGCTGACCGAGGCGCAAAACGCCGCGATCGCCGAAATTTCCGCCGATATGGGGCGCCCGGTTCCGACGAATCGGCTCCTGCAGGGGGACGTCGGTTCCGGAAAGACGGTCGTCGCGATTTACGCGATGCTGCAGGCGGTCGCCAACGGCGCGCAAGCCGTTATGATGGCGCCGACGGAAACGCTTGCTCGGCAACACTTGCGAACGCTCGAACATTACTTGCGCAACGCGGCGACGAAGGTCGTTCCGCTTTTCGGCGGGCAAAAACCGGCGGAGCGGGCGGCGATTCTCGAGCAAATCCGAACCGGCGAGGCGCAAATCGTCGTCGGAACGCAGGCGCTCGTTTGCAACGAAATCGAGTTCGCGCGGCTCGGGCTGGTCGTCGTCGACGAGCAACACAAGTTCGGCGTCAAGCAGCGAGCGTCGTTGAAAGCGTCGTTAACGACGGAACCGCACTACTTAGTAATGACGGCGACGCCGATTCCGCGGAGTTTGACGATGACGCTTTTCGGCGACTTGGACGTCTCGGCGATGCGCGGAACGCCGCCCGGGCGCCGCAAAACGACGACCGCGATTCTCGACGAAAAAAATCGACCGAGTTGGTGGACTTTCGTTCGCGAAAAATTGGACGAAGGGCGGCAGGCTTACGTCGTCGTTCCGCGCGTCGACGACGGCGAAATCGACGAGTTCGCGGCGCTCGACGGGTACGAAAAACAGAAAATCGAAAACGACGGGACTTTTTCGAGCGATTTCGATTTTTGGAACAGTTGGGAGGGGCCGGAAAAAGAGCGCGCGTTCGCCAAGGTCGAGGAAAAACGGGGGAAAAAAGCGGCGGCGAAGGCTAAGTCGGCGAGAAAAACGAGTAAAAACGGGGGAAATGAGCTAAACGGAGAAGGCGCGCCGAGCGTCGGGGTCGGCGAATTTAGCGCGGACGGCGGCGAGTCGGACGATTTTAACGGCGGCGTCGGCGACCGCTTGAAGAACGTTTGGTCGGTTTATAAAGAGTTGTCGGAAGGCGAGTTGCGCGGTTATCGACTCGGCGTCGTTCACGGGCGGCTCTCGGCGGCGGAGAAAGACGCGATAATGCGCGATTTCCGTTGCGGAAATATTCAAGTTTTGATCGCGACGTCGGTCGTCGAGGTCGGTATCGACGTTCCGAACGCAACGCTGATGACGATCGAAAACGCCGAGCGGTTCGGGTTGGCGCAGTTGCACCAGTTGCGCGGGCGAATCGGTCGGGGAAAATATCCGGGGTTTTGCGCCGTCGCGCCGACCGCCGGGCCCGAGTTCTGCCTGTAGATGGTAAGCTGTGCCCCGGTGTGAGAGTCTATGCATGCTTTCAACGTGATCTGTGCATGGGGAGAGCTTTCAACGATTTCTAGT
>JAZQAP010000279.1:0-1845 GCA_045545275.1 Thermoguttaceae bacterium
ACGGTCGACTTCGCGTTTCTCTTTTAACGTACGCGGCCCCGGGAAAAGAGGACGCGCGACGGGGCGAACGCTCGACTTCGCGTTTCTCTTTTAACGGACGCGACCCCGGGAAAAGAGAACGCGCAACGGGGCGAACGCTCGCGCCGAGCCGAAAAAGACGGCGATTTTATATTTCAAGCTCGGAATGCAAACGACGCGCGGGAAAAGTCGGCGGCGCAACGCTTTAAGGGACGCGTCGACGACCCGTTCCGCGTCGAGCCAAAGGAAATTCGGGACGGTTTCTTTGATCGTCGAAAAACGCATCGTCTCCGCGTCGTGAAAGCCGGTGCGGGTGAAACCGGGGCAAAGCGCTTGGACGCGGACGCCGATCGGGCCGACGTCGCATTGGAGCGAGCGCGAAAAGCTGATAATAAACGCTTTAGTCGCGGTATAATCGGCGGCGCCGTCTCCGGCGAGGAACCCGGCGACCGACGCGACGTTGACGATAAAACCGGCGCCGCGCTTCTTGTTTTGCGCTTTCATCGGAATCAGCGCGGCGCGAGTCAGCCGCATCGTCGCGAGGCAGTGCGTCTGAATCATCGCCGTTTCGACGTCGAGAAAAACGTCCGGAAATCGTTGGTTCCCGCCGAAACCGGCGTTGTTGACGAGGTAACGAAGCGTCGGGAGCGACTCCAAGCGGCGTTCGACCTTTTCGACTTCGTCGAGTTTCGAGAGGTCGGCGACGAGCGTTTCGACCGCGACGCCGAATTGGGCGGTTAAGTCGGCGGCGATTTCGTCGAGGAGGGCGCCGCGTCGAGCGACGAGAAGAAGGTCGCAACCTTCGGCGGCCAAACGTCTTGCGTAAATTTTTCCGAAACCGCTCGAAGCGCCGGTGATCGCGGCGACGGGGCGGCTGTTTTCTCCGATGGGCATTTCTTTTCTCCGTTGTTGAGGGGTTGGCGGCGGTTGTTTGGGCGTTTTGGCGAAAATTTGACGGCGCCGCGCTTGCCGCTTAATTTTGCGCGTCCGTTCTTTTTTCGCCAATTTAACGGCGCGGCGAAATTTGTTGCGATTTTCAAGCGAACGGCGGCGAAGCGTCGACTGCCGGGCGTTGACGGCGGTTGTTTGGCGGCGCCGCGCTTGTCGTTTTATTTTGCGCGTCCGTTCTATTTTCGCTAATTTGACAACGCGGCGCCGTTCGGCGCGATTTTCAATCGAACGGCGACGAGGAATCGACGTTGGAGGGGACGGCGGCGGTTTTAACGCGGCGTTCGAGCCGCAAAGTCGACGCGTCCGGAAAAGTCAAGCGGACGTCGCCGGGAAATTGCGGTTCGGCGCGGCGGTCGAGCGGCGTTTTTCGGACGGCGGCGGCAAGGCGGCGCCATTCGTCGGCGCCCATCGCGGCGAGCGGCCAGTTTCGGTCGCGCCAAATTTGCCGGAAATAACGGCGAACGAGCGGTTCCGGCGCCGCGCGCAACGGTTCGAGCGGCAACATAACGACGTCGGGCGAAGACGCGGCGCTTGCGTTGTTCGCGTTGTTCGCGTCGTTTGCGTCGTTTGCGTCGTTTGCGGCGTTTGCGGCGTTTTGGGAAGCGTCCGGAACGCCGAGCGCGTCGAGCGTTCGGGCGAAAAGCGCGTCGCGGCGCTTCGCGGCGGCGATTTCCGCGTCGAGCGGAGCGGTTTGCGCGTCGAAAAAAGTTTCCGTTTCGGCGGCGAGGTCCGACAACCGCAAAAGCGCGCTCTCCCAACGCCCGGGAAAAATCGATTCGAGAAGGGGCGCCAACTCGTTCCGGATTCGGTTGCGAGCGTATCGCGGCGACGCGTTCGAGGAGTCGACGCGGTACGATTGGTTAAGCTGGGCTAAAT
>JAZQAP010000280.1:0-11353 GCA_045545275.1 Thermoguttaceae bacterium
ACAATCCGGTTAAAATCGGCCCGCATCGCTGGGGTCGCGGCGAACCGCTCCTCTTGATGGCCGGCCCCTGCGTTCTCGAACGCGAAACGGGGCCGCAAATCGCGACGCGCCTTCGCGAAATCGTCGCCGCCCTCGCCGCCGACGACGTTCCGCTCCAACTCGTTTTCAAAGGTTCGTTCGACAAAGCGAACCGCACCGGCGTCGGCTCGTTCCGCGGCCTCGGGCTCGACGAAGGTCTAAGACTTCTCGCCGAAATTCGCGAAACGACCGGGCTCCCGATCACAACCGATATTCACGAAACGACGCAAGCGGCGCCGGTCGCGGAAGTCGTCGACCTACTCCAAATTCCGGCGTTTCTTTCGCGTCAAACGGACTTGCTCGCCGCCGCCGCGAAAACCGGCAAACCGGTTCACGTCAAAAAAGGACAGTTTATGGCGCCGCAAGACATGCGCCACGTTGTCGCCAAACTCGAAGCGTTCGGTTGCTCGAACGTTCTGCTTGGCGAACGCGGAACGTTTTTCGGATACGGCGCGCTCGTCAACGATTTCCGTTCTCTCCCGATTATGCGGCAAACCGGCGCCCCGGTCGTTTTCGACGCGACGCACAGCGTTCAAGAACCAAGCGCGGCGGGCGGCGTCTCCGGAGGCAAACGCGAGTTCGTCGGCGCCCTCGCTCGAGCGGCCGCGGCGGTCGGAATCGACGCGCTCTTTTTAGAAACGCATTTCAATCCGGACAAGTCGCCCTGCGACGGGCCCAACATGATTCCGCTCGACGAACTGCCCTCGCTCTTGCGAACGGTCGTTAAAATTCGCGAACTTGTTTCTTAAAAATCGACGACGCGTCGACGCGCCCTTTGGCCGTCGACGTTTTTTATTTCGTTTCGCGTTTCCCCCGTTTTACCCTTACCGTTTATCCTTTCCTTTTTTTCGCGTTTTCTTTCTTTTCGCCTTTCGGTTTATTTTTCCTTTCTTTTCTAATTTGCGTTACTTCTTTTTCCGTTCGTTCCCTACGTTTTGCCGCGACGGTTCCGCGCGCAAGAAATAAAAAAACGCAAGACGCGAAAAACGTCTTGCGTTTTAGCAAACTCAGCGGCGAACGCCGTCGCGGGTTAGTCGACGAATTTGAAATTCAAATCTTAGCGTTCGCGCGTCGATTTAAGATCGTTCGATCATTTGCAGGCCGGAGCGCACGGGGCGACCGGAGCGCACGGTTCGCAAACCGGAGCGGCGCAGACCGGGGCGCACGGAGCGCAAACCGGCTTGCAGAAGCGAACCTTCAAGCAACGGAATTTCTTGACGAAGCAGGGCTTCTTGCAAACGACCGGAGCGCACGGTTCGCAGACCGGAGCGGCGCAGACCGGTTCGCACGGAGCGACGGTTTCGCAAACCGGTTCGCACGGGGCGACGGTTTCGCAAACCGGGGCGCACGGAGCGCATTCGACGGCGCAAACCGGTTTGCAGCACGCGAGGCGAGCCGCGAAGCAGGCTTTCGCGTTCTTAACGGCGCAAACGGTCTTGACGACGGCGGCTTTCAGAGCGAAGCACGGACGAACGCACGGAACGCAAACGGCTTCGCAGGCCGGAGCGCAAACCGGAGCGCACGGTTCGCAAGTCGGAACGTCGCAAACCGGGGCGCACGGGGCGACCGGAGCGCACGGGGCGACGGCGGCGGCAGCCGGAGCGGCGGCGTCGGCGGCCGGCGCGGCGTCTTGAGCGAAAACGTTCGCGGAAGCGAGAGCGAGGACGACAGAAAGAAGGATACGAGTCTTCATCTGTAAAAATCTCCTAAAATCGGGTTGTTTAGTTTTTTGGCTTTCGCCTTTTACATCGTGTTGTTATTATCGACCGTCGGTCTCTAATAATTTAGTTGTTTTACGTATTTTTTTTATTTTATGTAAGGAGCGTATTTTAAAGTCGCGCTCTTACAATTCAGTATATACCCTCTTGCGTAAAACTTCAAGCGGCGTTTTTATTAAATCGGGAACTTATTTTATTTTCGCCGCGACATAATCGTTCTCTTCGGAACAACTGGTCGCAAAAGCAAAAACGTAAAGTTTTTAGGGGGACGACGCGTTCGGCGACCGACGGCTTCGCCGCGTCGCGCTTTTACGCTTTTAGGTTCGGGTTCCGACGCTCGCGCTTCCTCGTCCGACGTCTTTCGGCGATTCGCGGCGATAATCGGAGCCTTGCCGGTTTTTTATTCTACCCAAAACCAGCGTCTTACCTGTTTTCCCTATTTTAACGCAACTTCTTCAAATTTTCAAGACGTTTCGCGTTTTTTTTTCGCTAAATGTCGTTTTTTGCGCGACGACTAAACGATTATTCCGTCTTTAACGTTTAACCGTTCTCGCCGGGGCTCTCGTCGTTCTCGACGCTTGACTTTATCGGTCGTTCGTTTTGCGAAAATTGCGTTTTTTTAACGTTCGCGGTAAAAAAGACGGCGCGAAAAAGCGTTTTTCGGCGCGTCCTTTTTAAGGAGCTTCGCGTCGCGGCGAGCTTTTTGGGGTTTCGTCGTTCCCTTCGTTTCCGGAAGTCATCCCGGGATAAGGAATCGGCGAAACGCCCGCCCAAATCGCGCGACCGCTTCCCCAATACTTGCGAGCGACGCGAACGACGTCGTCGGCGCTTGTTCGAAGAATCGCTTCTTCAAACTCGCGTTCGCGTTTCGACGGCGGCGTTTCGGGAGCGACGCGGTATAATTCGTCGAGAATCAACCTAAAGGTTCGCTCCTTTAAACCGACGTATCGTCCCTTTCGCCGCGAAAAAATTTGTTTTTTTGCTCGCCGACACTCTTCTTCCGATATTAACGATTTTAACGACGCGTTAATCGCTCCAAAGACGCGACGCGTCGCCTCCGGCAAATTTTTAGGCTCCGTCGTCCATTTAATCGTCATATAACTCGTCGCGGGGCCGGGCGTTAAATCGACGCTAAATTCGCAATCGCCGTCAAAATTCTCTTCAAAAAGCGCGTCGAATCGTCCGCCGTCCCCGAAACCGCCCGCCCAAATCGCTTGCAAAACGAGGAGCGCGGCCCAGTCGTCCCGTTCCGACGCCGGAGGAACCGGAGCGGCGAACAGCGCGGTTCCGACGGTCGCTCCGCGCGCCAATTTGAAACGTTCGAGGTCTTGCGGCGGTTCGTTCGGTCGGTCGAAACGAATCGGTCGAAAAGTCGGGTTTGTCGGAACCGCTTCGAGAAGCGCGAAGGCCGCGTTAGTCGCCGCCGCGCCTTCGAGGTCGCCGTCGACGCCGACGATCGTATTTTGCGGAGAAAAAATTTGCCGCCAAAAAACGCGCAAATCGTCGAGCGTCGTCGACTCGATCGATTTCGGCGTTCCCGCGAGCGGAACCGCGAACGTCGACTCGCTCGGAACGACGCTCGCGAAAATCTCGGCGAGCGTTTCGTCGACGCTTCCGGAACGCCGTTTGAGTTCGGCTAAGCGCCGCGCTTTCGCCCGCTCAAATTCCTTTTCGTCGAAAAGCGGATTCGTCGCCGCGTCGAGCAAAATTTCGAACGTTTTGTCGAAATCCTCGCGCAAGACGGTCGCGCCGAACGAAATAACGTCGCGCCCGACCTCGATCTCGAATCGCGACCCGATCGAATCGAAAAAGCGCGCGACCTCCGCTCGCGAAAAACGTCGCGATCCCTTGTCGAGCATTTCCGCGAGGAGCGCCGTTCGCCCCGCCGTTTCCCGCGTCTCGACGAGCGCCCCCGCCAACGCGACGAACCGAACGTCGATCAGCCGTTCGTCCGCCGAGTCGACCGCGACGACGCGCAAGCCGTTCGCAAAAGCGCGCGACGTCAACAAAATCGGCGACGGTTCGAAACGCTCCGGAACGACCAAACGCGGCGCCGTTCCCGGCGGCAAAACCGCGATTCGGCAGAAAACGTCCCCCAACCGTTCCCGAACGACGCGCCGCAGCGTTCCCGCGTCGACCCGTCGAATCGCCTCCGCCCAACGCGCTTCAAAGTCGGGGTCGCCGGTCGCCGCCAACGCCCTCGCTCGCGCCTCCAACGCCGCGACCGGGTCGCGTTCGCGCGCCGCTCGCGCCGTTTCGATTCGCTTTTTCGCCCCTTCCAACGCCGCCGCGTCGAGCGGTTCTTCGGCGAGTCGCTTCAACTCGGCCCGAACCGCCGCTTCGACGACCGGCCAATTCTCCGGCGCGACGGTCGACCGAATTTCGAAAAAACCGCGAACGTCGAACGGAAGCCGCGCCCGCGCCGCGACGTCGAGCGCCGGAATCTCGCCGTCGACGACTTTTCGCGTCAAGCGAGCGTTCGCGCCGCCGGTCAACAGCTCCGCCAACGCCTCGAACGCCGCCGCGTCCGGGTCGCTTCGCTCGACCGTCGGCCAAGCGAGAACGAGCGTCGCCGCCGTTCCCGTCCCCTCGACGAACGCGTCGCGAACGCTCGTTTGACGCGGTTCCACCGTCGCCGCCGTTCCCAAGGGCGCGCTCCGCCGAACGTTCCGACTCCGCGCGACGATCGCCGCCAACGTTTCCTCCGGATCGAGCGGCCCCGCGATCGCGAGAACGGTTCGATTCGGCGCGTACCGCGACGCGTAAAACGCTCGAACCTCGTCGAGAGTCGTTCCTTCCAAAAGATCGAGCCGCCCGTCGACCGGCTCCCGAAACGGCGACGCGATATAAACCGTTTCCGCCGTCAAATTCTCGACGAAAGTTTCGCGGTCGGTCGCCGCCTTTTCGATCCGCCGCCGCGACGCTCGAACGGCTCGCGCGAACCGCTCTTCGTCGAACGTCGAGCGCCAAAGCGCGTCGGTCGCCGCGACGAACGCCGTTTCGGCTTCGTCGTCCGCCGCGTCGATCGCGAAAACGACTCCTTCGCGATCGACGCGCCAACGCAACCGCGCGACGTCGGCGCCCGCCGCCCCGGAAGCAAGAAGCGCGTTCGCGTTTTCGGCGACGAGCGAAGCGGTCAACGCCGCGACGCCGCTCCCGGGCGCCTCGCGTTCCCCCGCCGTTCCGGCGTCGCGGAGCGCGATTCGAATCCCGACGCGACGCTCGGTCGTTTTTTTCAGCAAAACGCGCAGTCCGTTCGACAGCTCGTAAAAAACGACGTTGCCGGAATAAGCGTTTTGTCGAACGAGCCGCGGAGTCGTCGCCGCTTCCGCCGATCGCGTCGTTTCTTCTCCCGACGGCGCGAAGTCGACCGCCGCTCCGCCGTCCGATTCGTCGAACGCGTCGAGCGTTTCGAACGTCGAAGTTCGCGACGCGGCCCGACGGCGCGCTTCGTCCTCGACGACGCGCTCGAACGCTCGCCGCCCCAACGGAAGCGGCTCGGACGTTCGCCCTAACGCGCCGTCCTCGGCGTTCTCCGCCGGAACCGTCGCGCCGATTTGGAGCCCCGAACCCGACGCGTTTTCTTGCGTTTTGTCATTAATACTATAGGAAGCGTTTTTCGCTTCGCCGAACTCCGCTTTTTCGTCCGCGACGCCGTCGGCGTTTTGCGCGACGAAAATCCCGAAAAAGAGTCCGAAAAAAAGTAAACTCGCCGCCGTTCGATTACCGATAAGCAGGGTAAGCAAGACCGTCCGAAATTTCACCGTCGTTTTTTCCGCGTTGTGAAGAGCGTCGAGCGCCGCCGTCGGGGCCGCCCCGATTTTGCGCGCCGTCGAAATCGATTTATCGTTATTATTCCACAACAGCGGAAAAAGCCAAGCGTCGCGGTCGGTTTTAGAGAAATTGCGAAGAAATTTTCGATAATTAATCTCTATAACCGAAAAAAGCCGCAAGTCGCGCGGGGAAAAAGTACGATACTATGCCAAACGGAAGCCCTCCCCGGCAGGGATTGCCGGTCGGGCTCTGCGCCAAGCAATTTTGGCGGACGCTCCTGAACGAACCGTTTCATTCGTCGAAAGCATTCGGTCGATTTCGGGCGAAACGCGAAAACGTTTCGCGATGAAAACAAGCGGAATCAGGAACTTTTAAGGTCGACGTCGTTTCCGGCGTCGACGCGGCGACGCGCTCGTTCGACGGCGGTCGACGCGAAAAACAAGACAAGATGCTCATTCTTGAAAATCATTCGTCAAGGAAGTTAAAGATGAAAAAGATGAATTTGAGAATCGCCGCGTGCATGACGTTGTTCGCGGCGGCGATCGCGAGCGGCTGCTTCGGTCTCGGCGGTTTTTCGCTCGGTATCTTCAGCGTTCCGGTTCCGGTTAGTCCGTATTTCCAAGGCGCTTACGAAGATATGGCCTTCGAGAAGGATCGTTACGGCCAAGTTCCGGTTCTCCCGCCGATCGTCGACGGCGTTCCGGAAGGTTTGGACGCTCCGTCGGACGACGAAGTGATCCGTCTCCTCGAAAAAGCGAAGCCGAACAACGGCGGCGTTCCGTTCCTCGAAACGCGCTATCGCAACAACGTCAAGATTAAGAAAGAACTGATCGCCGATTACGTCGACCCGCCGCGCTTCTTCCCGATGGTCGGCCCGGTTCAAGTTCACCACGTCCACTACAAGTGCACGGTTTACTTCGAACAAAACGTCCGCGTCGGTTGGCCGATTCCTTACACGATCGAGAAAAAAGACGCGCAAGAAGTCATCTACATCGACAAAGACCACCTGCACGCCGTCGCGCAAGCGCCGGGTTCGGAAGTCCAAATGGGCGCCGAGGCTATGCCGCAACAATTCTAATTCCGAGGCGAACGTCGAACGGAAGTTCGCGGGCGTCGCTTGAATCGACCGAATAGAAAACGGGAAGCTCGAAAGGGCTTTCCGTTTTTTTTTTGCGTTTCTTGGAAATCGACGCGTTTCGTTCCGTCTAACTTCTACGAAACGTCTAACTTCCGACAAATTTTTCGACGGGACCATTAATTTTGCGTTCCGCCCCGCCTCCCCCCAATTTTTATCGCATTTTCTTACAAAAACGTTTGACTTACGCCGCCGCGCCTGTTAAAATTGAAAACGAGAAATCGGATTCGATTTCGTTTGTTTTTATTCGCGTCGGAAGCCCCGTTCGACGCTGACGCGTTTCGCCGATTTTTTATTTTTTTTAGTCGAGGTCGTTTTATGTCGCGCAAAATTTCTCGTCTTGGCGGTTTTACACTCGTCGAATTGTTGGTCGTTATCGCGATTATCGGTATTTTGATCGGTCTCCTTCTCCCGGCGGTTCAAGCGGCTCGCGAAGCCGCGCGTCGGATGCAATGCACGAACAACCTGAAACAGCTCGCGTTGGCGATCCAAAACTACAACGACGCGCACGGCAAGCTCCCCGGTTTCGGTTTCGGACTCAACGCCAACCAAACGCCGGTCTCGAGCATGCTCCCCTTCATCGAACAGTCGGCCCGTTACGACGCTATTTACGCGCCGTCGGACGATACCGGCGATTACGACCCGTACCGCGGCGACGAACGTTGGAACGGCGTTCTTACCGCGCTCCTCTGCCCGTCGGACGGCGCCGGCGCCTCCGCAAGCGAAAACAAACCGTCGCCGATCAACTACTGCTTCAGCAAAGCGGACTACGTCGAGGGAAACTACGGTTCTTGGGGGAACACGCGTTCGCCGTTCGGCTTGCTGCAACGCTCCGACGAATGGAAAGACACCGACTGGGGCGGCGGGAGCTATACGATGAGCGCGATTACCGACGGCACGAGCAACACCGTCGCGCTGAGCGAACGCGTCGCCAGCCCGAACGAATTCGGTTCCGAAAAACGCTCGATTAAGGGCGGGTTCGCGAACAACTCCAGCGCTTGGTCGATTCTCCCGAACGCCTGCCTTGCGAAACGCGGGAACGGAAACGAATACGCCGACGGCGTCGCGACCGTCGGCGGAAGCGGCGAAAACGCTTACTATTACACGAACAATAACGCGATGTTCCAAACGATTTTGCCGCCGAACTCGCCGAGTTGCGCCGGGAACGCGACCTTCACGCAACCCGCTTACGTTCCGCCGACCAGCAATCACAGCGGCGGCGTCAACGTCGCGATGTGCGACGGTTCCGTCCGCTTCGTTAGCGACACGATCTCTTGCGAAACCCCCGGAACCGACGGGCTCGCCGGTTGGTACAAATATTGGGGTTACGCGACCGGCAAGTCGACGTTCGGCGTTTGGGGAGCGATGGGCACGATGAACGCCGGCGAAACCGAAACGCTTTAACGGCGCGTTACGCAATCGCAACGCTAAAGAAATAAGGAGGCCAAAATGAAAAAACTCGCGTTGGCGCTCGTCGCGGCGCTTTGTTGTTCGCTCGTCGGCGCCGGTCTCGTCGGCTGCTCGAAAGCGCGAATTGAAGGGCTCGTTCCGGTCGAGGGCGTCGTTACGTTGAACGGCGAGCCGGTTTCCGGCGCGACGGTTATGTTCGCCCCGAAAAAACACGACCCGTCCCGCCCGAAAGGAAGCGCGCAAGCCGTTACCGACGCGTCCGGCAAGTTCAAAATGTCGACGCTCGACCCCGGCGACGGCGTTTTCCCGGGCGATTATTACGTTACCGTTATCAAAGACCGCGTCGAAGGCGGGTTGTCGCTCGAAGAGGTGAAACGTCGCCGCGAAAACCCGGACGCCGCCGACGAACCGGAACCGGAACAAACGCTCGTTCGCGAACTCCCCGATCAATACGCCGATATTAACTCGTCCGGCCTCGACCAAACGATTCCCGCCGAAGGAAATAAAAACCTCGAACTCGCGCTCGAAGGCGAAGTCGACGCGACGCCGCGCCCGATGAACTCCGGTCGCGGCGCCGGGCCCGGTATGCGCTAATCGCGAACGCCAAACGGCGAACCGAACAAAATTCGCCGAAAGTTTCCCGACCGAAACGGAAAGTCAAAAAAGGCTTTCCGTTTTTTTTGTTAAAAATTGGAAAAAACTCTTCTTTTTTATTGATTTTCCGGAAGCCGTTCGATATACTGTCGTTATAAGACGTCGGAAGTCGCGTTTTTTTGCGTTTTGGCGTCGCGTCCGAAACCGCGGGTTTTATCCCGTTCGAAACGGTTTCGGATTTTGTCGTCGATTTACTTTCCTAATAATTTAAGAAAGGGATATGTTATGAAGTCGCCCAAAATGTTAAAATGGGGGGGGGGGGCAAGAAAAACCGTTTAGGTTTCACCCTCGTCGAACTTCTCGTCGTCATCGCCATCATCGGTATCTTGATCGGTCTTCTTCTCCCGGCGGTTCAAGCGGCTCGCGAAGCCGCGCGTCGGATGCAATGCACGAACAAACTGAAGCAAATCGGCCTCGGGCTCCAAAACTACGCCGACGCGAACGACGGCTACTTCCCGGCCGGTTGCGGTAAATTTACGAAACAAGCGGTTTCTTGGGCCAACACGAGCTGCTTCGTCATGCTTTGTCCTTACGTCGAAGAGTCGGCGCGCTACACGCAAATTCTCGCGACGGGCGGCAACCCGATGAGCAATCAAAACGCCGCTTACAAAGACGCGCCGGACTACCTGATTTGCCCGAGCGAAGCGAATCCGGACGGCGACTGGCGCAGCAACTACTGCGCGTCTTACGCCGACTGGCCGGACACGTTCCCCGCCGGGCACGTTTCGGTCGTTATGTCGTCGAGCCACGGAAATTACAACGATTACTGCTATAATCCGCGCGCTCCGTTCATCAGCGGTCTGAAATTCGTCAAAATGTCGGCGATCACCGACGGTTTGAGCAACACGGTCGGTTTCTCGGAACGCGTTATCGCTTCCGGCAAAAACTCGATCAAAGGTTCGATCGCGCTGAGCGGTATCAGCAGTTCGGACGGCAAGCGCCCCGACTCCGGCTGGAGCCCGAGCGTCTGCGCCGCGTTGCGCGACTCGCAAATGCAGGGCCTGCTGCAATCCGGCGTTTCTCGCTCCGACACTTGGACCGGCTGCCAATGGGCCGACGGTCGCGTCCAGTTCACCGGTTTCAACACGATTCTTCCGCCGAACTCGCCGACTTGCGCCGACCGCTCCGACTACGGCACGATCGTCGCCAGCGCGTCGAGCAATCACAGCGGCGGCGTCAACGTCGCGCGCCTCGACGGCTCCGTCTCCTTCATTAGCGAAACGATCGACGCGTCGTCCTATTCGGGCGGCTCGAACGGTCTCGAGCAATACCCGGTCGAATCGGGGCAGTCCCGTTACGGCGTTTGGGGCGCGCTCGGCTCGATCGACGGCGGCGAAACGGACACGCTGTAAAATTTGTTAAACCGGAGTTTGCGTCGCGTCGTTTCCGGCGAAACCGACGAAATCGGCGAAATTAGCGCAGCGAATCTCCTTAGCGAACTCGCCGACTTCCGCTCGCCGTCGCCGCGACGCGCTCCGGTTCCCGCGTTTCCGTTTTTTCCTTCTTTTTACCTTCTCGACCAAGAGAGAAAACCGCAACGATGAAAAGATTTACGTTACTTCTCGCCGCCGTTTTGAGCGTCGCGTTCCTCGGTTGCGGCCCGAAAGGCCCGAAAAAACCGGACGGAATGCCCGAGTTGTTCCCTTGCGTTCTGACGCTAACCAAGGGCGGCGCTCCCGTCGACGGCGCGATCGTTACCCTTCATCCGACGTCCGGCGACTCGCAATGGAAACCGAGCGGCGTTTCCGACGCGCAAGGCGTCGTCAAACTCGCGACTTACGGGAATTTCCCGGGCGCCCCCGCCGGTTCGTACAAAGTTACCGTCATGAAGTCGGAGCCGATTCCGGAGGAAAACCCGATGGGAATCGACGCGCCCAACGGAGGCGTTTACGAAGCGTCGGACGTTTACGTCGACAATAAATACGCTTACGCGACGAACACGCCGCTCGAACTGGAAGTCGCCGCCGGCGCTCCGACCGAAGCGACGTTCGAACTCGACTGACGTTCGCCGTTTCTCCGTTCGTTTTCTTTTTTTTCGGTTGCGACGCGACTTCGTCTCGGCTCCCGACGGGCCGCGCCGCGACCGCTCTTGACGCCGCCGAACGAAAACCTTATTCTTGCCGCGACGCGTCGTTTTCGCTCTTTTCGCTCGTCGCGTTCCATCGATTTCCGTCGACTTTTCCCTTTAGTTTTCGGTTTTTATTAAGATACGCAATTCGGGCAAAATGCGCAATTTCATTCAGCGAAAAATTTCCGCCGTTATTTTAGTCGTCGCCGCGTTCGTCCTTTTCCCGTCGAGCGTCGACGCGCAGGGTTGGCGGCTCTTCGTCGACGACGTCAAAAAAGAGGCGAAGGACAAGCGCGCCCGCGAAAACGGCGTTTCGACGTCCGCGTCGCCCGACGCAAACGCCGACGACGGCGAGTTTTCCAACGTCGCGCCGGACGGAGCGCCGCTCGACGCCGCTTCGGAAACCGTCGTCGACGCGCCCGCCGATTTCGCCGCCTCGGCCCCCCCTCCTTCGCCGCCCGATCCGAACGCCGTCGCCCCGGCGGAGTCGCTCGGAGACGCGGAGGATTATTATTC
>JAZQAP010000281.1:0-12026 GCA_045545275.1 Thermoguttaceae bacterium
CGCGTGATCGCCGAGCGTAACGCAGTCGACGCCGTTTTCGATAATCGCCTTGTAAATTTCCGGCGTCAAACCGGACCCCCCCGCCGCGTTTTCGGCGTTGGCGACGCCGAAATCGAGCTTGCAGCGTTCGCGAATCTCCCGCGCTCGTTGAATCAAAATATCGCGCCCCGGTTTGCCGACGACGTCGCCGACCGTTAAAATTCGCAAAACGCTCCCCATCGAGTTCCTCGTTACTTTCTTTACCGTCTTTTTAACGTCGCCTTTTTCGACGTTTTCGTTTCTTGACCGACTTGCCGCCGTTCCGTTGAAGCGTCGCGGTTCCGCAATCCGCCGTCTTCTCTTAAATCGGCAAAGTCGGCGCGCCGCGTTTCTTATAAAACGTCAAAAATCGACGATTCCTCCGTTTTCTTCCTAATTTCCCGTTCCGACGACAAGCTCGCTTCAAAATAGTCAAAATACAACGACAATACCGAAACGGCTAACGTCGCTTCGAAAACAATAAAAGGCAAAAAAGCGTTTTTTCTCGCCGATTTTTCAGTCAAGTTTTCGCGGCGGCGGTCGATATATCTAAGTAACGGAGGGCAAAACGCGGCGAGACGCTTAAAAAACGGCGTTTTGCGCGCGCCTTCCTTTTCCCGTTCCCCTCTTCCCCCCCTCGAACCCCGAACCCCGTTTGCGACGTTCGAACGCCGAGCGTCGCCGTCGATAGAGGCGCGTCCTATGAACCAAGAAGTCAACGTTTTAGCGCTCGTCAAAGGTAAAGAACGTTACGTTTTTCTTTACAACGACTCGAATCAATCCGAAATGCTTCGCACTTTTGGACGTTACGCCTCCGACCCGGAATTGAGCTTCAGCTGGTACGACGCCGCCGTTTTGAGCCAAAAACTCCGTCGCAAAGCGCAACGCGACGAAGTCGTCTCTTTAATCGCGTCGAAAAAAGAGGGCGCGCAAGCGTTGGACAAAATCGAACTGAAAATCGAAGATTAAACGGCCGTTTTATTCGCGCCGCGTTTTCGGCGTTCCCTCCTTCGACTTAGTTCGCAACTTGTTTTCATTCCCGACTTTACGCCGGCGGCGCGTCGAAACGTTTTCCACCCCCCCGTTTTTTTTGAGCGACGTTCGCAATGCCGACACCGCCGTCTAACGAAAGAAACCTGCGCGTTCCCATCGCCCGATTTCTCCGTTTCCTCGCCGTCGAGCGCAACTTTTCCGATTATACGATCAAAAGTTACCGCGAAGACTTGGAGGCTTGGCTCGAGTACGAACTGGCCGCCCGCGACGGCGTTTGCCCGCGTCCGGATCAAGTTTCGGTTCTCGAACTGCGCGGCTATCTCTCGGCGATGCGAGAAGCCGACTATTCTAAAGCGACGATTTCCCGACGTTTAGCGTCGTTGCGCGGTTTTTATAAATTCGGCGAGCGCGAAGGTTGGGCGGTCGAAAATCCGGCGGCGGCGCTTCGCAATCCGCGCGGTCGCCGTCCTTTGCCCCGCGTCATGTCGACCGACGACGTCTTGAAGCTCCTCTCGGCGCCCCCGGAAGACGATCCGCTCGGCCTCCGCGACCGGGCGATTCTCGAAACGATTTACTCCGCCGGTTTGCGCGTCGGCGAGTTGGTCGGGCTCAATTTTTCCGACGTCGTTCTCGACGAAGACCTCCTCAAAATCCGCGGGAAAGGCCGCCGCGAACGGTTCGCGTTTTTAGGTTCGTTCGCTAAAGAGGCGATTCTCCGCTACTTGCTGACGTCGCGGCGGTATCTCCGCGTCGCGTCGGCGGAGCGCGGACGCCGCAACCGCGATTATTTCGCCGCCGCGTCGCCGCCGTCGCAGGAAGAACGCGCGTTCGTCGCTCTTTTCGTTCGTTCCGCGTCCGCGTCGCCCCTTCCCGGTTTTCCCAACCTACCCAATCTACTCGCGTCGTCCAATTTCGCCGACTTAACCGGCTCGCCCAATTCCGCCAATTCCGCCGACGAGGCCGTCGTCGTTCCGCCCGGTTCCGTTCTTTCCCCGTCCGACGACGCCGACGCTTCCTCGCCGTCGAACGTACCCTTCGTCGACTTCCAAGACCCGGCGGCGCGACGGCGTTGGGAAGCGTTCCTCGCGGAACCGATTTTTATCAACAAAAACGGCGGTCGCCTCAACGTTCGCAGTATCGGGCGCAAACTCGACGCTTACCTGCAAGAAACCGGCCTCGACTCCAAAGCGTCGCCGCACACGCTTCGACACTGCTTCGCGACGCACCTGCTCGACTCCGGAGCCGATATTCGCTCCATCCAAGAATTACTAGGACACAAAAACATCGTTACGACGCAAATTTACACGCACGTTTCGACGGCTTCGCTGCGAGTAATTTACGAAAAATCGCACCCGCGCGCTCGACTCGGCCTTAACGACGACGCGTTCCAAACGCCGGACTCGCCGCCGACCGCCGAAAACGTTCCCGTCGCCGTCGACGTTCCCTCCAACTTTGCCGCCCCCGCGCAATTCCGATGACCGCCTTCCCTAATTCGCCCAAATCCCCCAATCGCTCCATTCTCGCCGCCCCGTTGACGCGAACCGACGACGAACGCGGCGTCGCGACGTTGACGCTAAATCGCCCGGAACGTTGCAACGCCCTTTCGTTCGAGCTGTTGCGCCGTCTTCTCGCCGAACTGCGCCAAATCGCCGACGACGATTCGACGCGACTCGTCGTCCTGCGCGGCGCCGGAAAACACTTTTGCGCCGGGCTCGACCTCGACGAAGCGACGAACGGCGCGCCGATTCCGCTTGAAACGCTCCGAACCGACGCGCTCGACTTCGCCGATTTTCGCGTTCTCGGCGCCGAAAACGCCGCTCCTTTCGTTCCCTCAAACCGCGCCGCGACGCCGCTCGATCTCGCGGCGCAAACGTTCGCGCCGCCGCGAGAAGTCGACTTTCCGACGGAACTACCGCGCTTTCAAGTCTTGCCGCGTCTTGTTTTGGAGCTTTTGCGTCAAATTCGCTTAACGCCGAAACCGATCGTCGCGGCGGTTCGCGGCGCGGCTTGCGGCGGCGGCGCCGGACTCGTTTCCGTTTGCGATTTCGGCGTCGCCGACTCGACGTTCCGCGCCGTCTTCACCGAAACGAAACGCGGCCTTTCGCCAAGTCTTCTTTTTCCGTTTTTGCGCCGAAAATTGCCGCTCGCCGCGCTCCAAGAGTTCGTTTTGACCGCCGCGCCGTTCGACGCTTCCCGCGCCGCCGACGTCGGGCTCGTTCAAACGCTCGCCGCCCCCGACGACTTCGACGCGACCGTCGACGCCGCCGTCGCCCGATTTCTCGCGAACGAACCGCGTTCTCTCGCGACCGCCAAACGCCTTTTCAACGCCGCGCTTCTCCCGACCGACGCCGAAATCCGCGCCGGTTGGCTCGAACATTGCCGTTCTTGGGCGTCGGACGCCGGACGCGAAGGAATCGCCGCGTTCCTCGAAAAACGCTCGCCTCGCCGGCCGCGTTAAATCGCCGCCGGTTCGCTCGTCCCTGCCCATCCGCTCTTCCCAGTTTAACGTCGACCGCGTTTTACGCCGAGCGTTTTCGTCCGCCCATTTTATCCGTTCCCCCTTGTTTAACGCGCAGTCGCAAGAAAAAAGACCGCGAAACCTCCTCGTCGAAAGTTTCCGCGGTCTTTTTCGAGTCGCGTTTGTCAAAACGGCGACTTTGCGTCGATTTTAACGATTCGTGTAAACCTCGACCTCGCCGTTCGATTTCAACGCTAAAATTTGCCGTCCGTCTTCGCTAAGCGCCAAGCCGATCGGCGACGCGACGCGAACTTCGTTCTCCGTCGGAACGGCGCCCGAAATTTCGGCGACCCAGCTCCCGCTTTTCGCGTCGAAAATTTGCAACGGCGACCTTTTCCCGGTCGCGAGGTCGATTTTCCCGGTTTCGGCGGTCGCGATCCAACCGCTCGGCGAAACGATCAACGCGACCGGGTTCGCCGCGCCCGCGAACGCTCGCTCGGTTCCGGGCGTTTTCGTCCAAGAATGTTCCGCGTTCCAAACGCCGGAGTCGACGTTGAAGGCGTCGACGCGGAAAAGCCCGGAGTCCGCGACGACGATTTCGTTCGTCGTCGGCGAATAAACGACGCTCATCCGCGGCTCGGTCGCCGGGCGGAAACCGGGATAAGAATGCGCCCCGTCCGGCGCGCCGATTTCGCAATCGGGAGGCGTCTCTTTCTTTTCGGCGCTTCGCAACGCGTCGAGCGTTCGCCAAGAATACCGCCAAACGCGCTCCGCGTTAAAATCGCCGACAAAAAGCCGCTCCGGCGTCGCCGCGACCGCCGCGATCGCCGCGCCCGGAATCGCCAAAATTGTCGCCGCTTCTCCGAGCGCGGCGTCTTGAGCGGTTCGAGCCGACGCGTTTTCTTCGGAACCGCCTCCGTTCTTCCGTTCTTCGGCGCCGTTAGTTTCGTTCGCCGCCGCTCCGCTCGAGACGCGATCGGTCGCGAAATAAATCGCGTCGATTCGCTCCGGATACGCGATCAAAAGCGCGCCGTTTTTCTCGCTCGTTTCGTCGACGACAAAGGTCAACGCAGTCGGCGCGTCCCCTTCGGCGCTCTTCCAATATTGAAGCCGCTCGCCGCCGACGCGGTACAACCCGACTCCGCCGCGGTCGGCTAAGAAGAACTCGTCGCCCCAACCGGCGGCCAACGCGACCGGCGGTTCCGTCGTTAAATTCCGCAAAGTCGCCGCCAACGCAAAATCGGGGCGAACGTTCGTCGGCGCCAACGGCAAAGAACCTCCGTCCTTAGCGCGCGGCGCCGTCAAAATCGCGACGCCGCCGACCAACAATCCCAACGCGGCGACGATCGTCAACGCTTTCCAAGTCGTTTGCGGTCGCTCCAACGTTTTTTTATCGAAAATAACGCGATGAGAATGCCCGCCGGTGTCGGTCCATTCGTGTTTATACCCGAGCGCTTTTTTCTCGCGCCGTCTGTTTTCCGTCTCGTGTCGCACCGTCGCCTCGTCCGTTATTTCGAGCGAAATCGCGCCGCCTTGTTCCGCCAAAGCGCGCCGTCGTCGGTCGATTATACGACGCCGATTGGCGATTAACAAGGCGTTTTCGTCGAATTTTCGTTAAAAACGTTCCAACTTTTCGCTCGTTCCCCTCTTTCGTCCCGAAAATTCGTCTTTTGCGTCCAAAAATCGCCGGTCGAGGCGCGCTCCTTCCCTTCTTTCCGGAAAAAAACGCTCTTTTCCGTTTCCGGCGGTTCGCTCTCGACGTCGACCGGATTCGGCGTAAAACCGATCGCGACCAGCGCGAGCGTTCCCCAACCGATCGCCGTTCGCAACGGCCCGAGCCGCGTCGAATCGTCGGCGGTCGGCGGATGTTCGAGCCCAAAAAACGCGATCAGAAAGAGCATTACCAGCCAATTCCAACGCTCGAAAAGGAAAACCGCGCCCGCCGCCGCGATAAAAAGCGTCGTCGAAAAATAAACGGCGCGACGCCGCAACAACGCGTAAAGGACGTGTCCGCCGTCGAGCTGTCCCATTGGAAACAGGTTCAACGTCGTCAAAAAAAGGCCGACCCAAGCGGCGGCGGCCGTCGGGTGCATCGTCAAAATCCGCGTCGGATCCGAACGGTCGAAAAAGAGAAGAGAAACCCAACGAAACAACAACGGCTCGCCGAAAACCAACGCTTCGCCCGCCGTCGGTTCCGCGTCGACCAGCGTCGAATTCGCCAACCCGACCGCTAAAAAAATAAGCGTCGCCGCGAATCCCGCCAACGGTCCGGAAACGCCGACGTCGAAAAGCGCCTTCGCGTTCGGAACGCGACCGCTCATCCGAATCAGCGCGCCCAACGTTCCAAAGGGCGGAAGCGGAAACGGAATGAAAAACGGCGGCGACGCGGGAATATTGCAACGCCGTGTTTGCCAATAATGTCCCAACTCGTGCGCCGTCAAAATAATCATTAACGGAACGGAAAAAAACGCCGCGCCAAGCCAAGAACCGCCGCCGTAAAAAACGAATCCGACGAAAGTCGTCGTCGCCCAAGTCGCCGCGTATAAAACAAGCGGTTTGCGCCAACGCGACGACGTCGGGGTCGAACGCGCGTCGTCGCCGCTCGTCGCTTTCGCGTTTTCCGTCGTTTTATCCAAATTCCGCGCCGTTTTTCTTAGCGTTTCGTATTTTTCTAAGTTCGCCGAACGTTCGTTTAGGGAACGTCTTCGAGGGGCGTCGTCGTTTTAGAGCGCGCCGTTCGTTTCGTTCGTCGCTCGGCTCGCGCCTTTCGCCCCTTGCGCAAATTCGGCCAATTCGTTCGACACTTGCGGCAAATCGCGCAAATCGACCGTTTCCGGACGGTATCGCTTCGCGTCTAAAGCGGCGCGTTCCCGTTCTTTATAAATCCGCATCGCTTCCTTCGAAGCGGCGCAAGCGCACCGACGTTTCGTTTTACGTCCGAAGAATTTCGGAAAAATCAACGCCAAGCACGTCGCCGCGAACGCGACGCAAGCGAACGCCAACGTCGCAAGAAAAACCGTCGCAGTTTCGCCCATTTTACGCGCCCTCTCCCAATCACCGCGTTTTGTTCCGCCGCGTATTTCCCGCAAAGCGCCCGGTTTAACGGCGACGCCCGACGCAACGGCGACGCGCCGCCGTCTTTTCTTCTTTTCGCGTTTAATTTAACGTCGAACTTCAAGGCGACGTCGCGTCGAGTAAATAATCGTCGACCGTTCGCCGCGCGTTCCCGACGTTTTAACCGCAACCGAGAACGCGGCGAATCGTCTCGATATTGTTAAAGTTCGCTTTGGAACTTCAATTTACGGTCGGTCAAGCGTTCGAACGCTTCCAAGTACTTGGCGCGCGTCTTCGCGATCACCTCTTCCGGAAGTTCCGGCGGCGTCGAGTTGCGATCCCAACCGGATTGCAGGAGCCAGTCGCGGACGATTTGTTTGTCGAACGACGGTTGTCCTTTCCCCGGTTCGTATTGATCGAGCGGCCAAAAACGGGAGGAATCCGGCGTCAAGGCTTCGTCGATAAGAATAATTTCGCCGTCCGCCGCGACGCCGAATTCGAATTTGGTGTCGGCGACGATAACGCCGCGTTTCAGGGCGTATTCGCTCCCGCGACGAAAAATATCGAGCGACATATCGCGCAGTTTTTCGGCGACGTCGCGCCCGACGATTTCAACCGTTTGCTCGAACGAAATATTTTCGTCGTGTCCGACTTCCGCTTTCGTCGACGGAGTGAAAATCGGCTCTTCGAGACGCGAGCTTTCGACCAACCCGGCCGGCAACTTCACGCCGCAAACCGATTGCGACGCTTGATATTCCTTCCAACCGGAACCGGAGAGATACCCGCGAACGACGCATTCGATCGGAACGACCTTCGTCTTTTCGCAAAGAACGGAGCGACCTTCGAACATTTTGAGGTCGGTTCCTTCCGGGAAGGGCATTTTTTCGACGTCGGTCGTTATCATATGGTTGCGGACGCCGAGCGTTTCGAACCAAAATTCGGCGATTTGGTTGAGCGTTTTCCCTTTGTCCGGGATACCGCTCGGCAAAATCCAGTCGAACGCGCTGACGCGGTCCGTGCTGACCAGCAAAATTTGATCGCCAAAATCGTATACGTCCCGCACTTTGCCGCTTTTCGCGGTCATTCCGGGAATCGACGTTTTCAAAACAACGTTACCGCTCATTTTTCAACCTTCGACGAATTTATTCAAAAATCAACGTCGTTCGCCGCCCAAATCGGAAGTCAAACGCCGCCTATTCCAGCCAGTTTTACCAAATTTTCAGTTCGCGCTCCAACTCGACGCCAAGTCGCTCGCGCGCTTGCGTTTGAATCAAGTTGAGCAAACGTTTGACGTCCTCGCCGACGCATCCTTCCGACGCTTCGACGAAATTCGGGTTGCGCTCGCTAACGACGGCCCCGCCGATTCGCGCGCCCCGAAACCCGGCGTCGGCGATCAGGTCTGCCGCCCGTTGGCCCCGCGGATTTTTGAACATTCGCGCGCATCCCTCGGTCGCGTCCGGAGTCGTTTGCTTGCGAACGATCCAAATTTTTTGCAACCGTTTCGCCAATTCCTCCGGATTTTCCGGCGTCAACCGAAATTTCGCCGCCAACACGATAGCGTTCTCCAAGGAACTGACGCCGTCGCCGAAAACAATGTCGTTCTTCGAAAGTTCGGCGATTTCCCCGTTGAAATAAGCGACGCGCGCCGACTCGACGTACTCCTCGAAGGACGCGTCGTTCGTCGAAGCGTTGAGCGCGACCCCGGCGCCGACCGTCCCGGGAATGCCGATCAATCCTTCGAGCCCGGCCAATCCCGCGGTCGCGGTCGCGGTCGCCAAACGTCCGACCTTCGCGCCGCCGCCGGCGACGACGCAAGGCGCGTCGATTTGAATTTCGCAAAAAACCGGCGCCGTCAAACGAATCGCCAACCCGGGCGCCCCGACGTCGGAAACGAGAAGATTCGAACCGTCGCCCAAAACGCGCGCTCTAACGCCGTCTTCGCGGCAAGCCTTCAACACGCCGACCAGTTCCTCTTCGGAACGCGGTTCCGCAAGATATTCGATCGGGCCGCCCAAACGCAACCAAGTTAACGTCGACGTCGGCGCGTTCGCCCGCACAATTTCTTTAAAAGCGTCAAGTTTGCCCATCGTCAACTTTCCTCCGTCGCGGCTAACGTCAATTTCCTTATCCGGGAACGCGACGACGCCCCGACGTCCTTATTTTAAAGACGATTTCCAAAAAAACGACGCCGAATCTCGGCAAAAATAACGTTTCTCTTAAAAAAAACGCCGCGACGACCGGCGTCGTCGCTTCATTTTTCCCAAATTAGCCGATCGCTTCTCTTTTCGTCTTTTACCGTTTTTACGACAATCTTTCGCCGTCCGTTACTCGCCGTCGGCTTCCGACGTTTCGCTTTCTCCGCCGTCGGTCGCCTTTTCGTCCGTCATCGACTGCAACGCCTTCATGAAATCTTGCACGTTGGCGAAATCTTGATAAACGCTCGCAAATCGAATATACGCGATTTCGTCGACTTTACGCAACAACTCCATCGCTAGTTCGCCGATTCGTTGCGTCGAAACCTCCGTTTCGCCCTCGAGACGCGTTTCCAACGTCGCGACGAGCCCGGAAATCTGCGCCTCCCGCACCGGTCGTTTCCAACAAGCGCGTTCGACGCCATGTCGCAACTTTTCGCGATCGAACGGCACTCGAGTACCGTCCCGTTTAACGACGCGAATATTCACGATTTCAATACGTTCATACGTCGTGTAACGTTTTTTACACGACTGACACGCGCGGCGCCGCCGGATAACGAAGCCGTCGTCGCTCGTTCTCGTTTCGATCACTCGGTCGTTGTCGCATCGACAAAACGGACATTTCATTCGCCGCGCCTCCTCTCGTCGCCGTCGCGTTTCTCAATCGTCGTTATTATTCGGTCGTCGAACTTTTGAGTTCGCGTCTTTATTTGCTCAAGCGTTCCGCTTCCAAGGCGGCAAAACCGGCAGGCAAGCGTCGAACTCGTCGAGCAACGCTTGTTGGTACGCGCCCGCGAACTCCTCGTTAAGGAACTTGTCGATCGCTTCGTCGTAAAACCGCTCCCAACTCGCTTCTTCGGCGCCCGGATTGATCGGATAGAAGAGCGCGTCGTTCGCCAGCGCCGCTTTATAATCGCCCGGAGCGTCGCCGATCATCAGCGTTCGGTTCTTCGCGTACAACTTCGCGAACGCCAGCGACTCTTTCTTCGTCCCGACTTCTTGCCCGCAGATCGCTTGCACAAGCGGAAGGAGTCCTTGATTTTCCCATTCCTTAATTAACGCGGCTTGCGGCGTCGCGGAGACGACCAACACGTCCGCCTTCCCTTGCAACTTGCGCAACGAGTCCGCGACCTTCGGGAACGGCGGCACGCCCTCGCCGACGACGCGGTCGATCGTTTCGTTAACCGCGATCGACCAAGCGAGCGTTTTCTTCATCGACGGGTCGCCCGTTTTCTCGACGTATTCGGTCAGCGCGACGTTCCCCAACTTCGTTTCGGCGTTCATCCAGTCGACCAAAACTTGCGGAATTTCGATCGAGACGCCGCGGCTCGCGACTTCCGGTCGCTCGTTCAAGAGGCGGAACACCTCGACCAACGCCGGAAAGCGGTTGATTCCGCGCGTCTTCGAGTAAAGATTAACAAACTCCGCCGCCTCGCGAGCGTATTTGCTAACGCCCTTCAAGCCCCAGTGTTCGACGATATTCGGAACGAAACACTCTTTATGTTTCAACTCCATCGTGTCGAACGCGCAACCGTCGGAGTCGATCCCGACGAGAAAATCGCAATTCTTCTTAAAATCGATCATTGCAAAACGCCTCCTTCCGGTTGGGGCCGGATTTTAGCGCGTCGTTCTCAATTTTCAAAACAACGCAAATAAAGAAACAAAAATCAACGACAATTCAACGAAAACACTCTTCCCGCAAAATCGTCGTTTTCATTGTATCCGGGCCGGCGCGAAAAAAAAGGGGGGGCCGTCGACGCGTCGCGGTTTCGCCGTTCAAAAAATTTTCGCCTCCGCCGATTCGCCGCGTTTTCGCCGCCGTCCGCCGCCCCCAAGCTCGTCGTTTTTCCAACCGCCGTCAAGAAACAAAAAAAGAGTTCGTCGCGAAAACGAACTCTTAAACGAATGCCGAAGAGAGGACTCGAACCTCCACCCCCAGTTACGAGGACTAGGACCTGAACCTAGCGCGTCTGCCAGTTCCGCCACTTCGGCTACTCTGTTTATCATTATAACGCAAACCTCCCCTTTGTAAAGAGCCGAACCGAAATTTTTCTCAACTTTTTCCCCGCCCGTTTTATTCGGCTCGAAACGGTCGCTCGCTCGCGTCGATTTCTCGGAGAAAAGCGCCCCTCCGCCGCCTCGCCCCGCTTGAAACCGTCGTCGGAGCGCGTATAATCGGAACGAAACGGAGGGCTTTCGTCGATTTTACCGCCGTTTTGTCCATATATATATTAATAACGCTAAACGACGCGCGCCGCCGACGGTTCCCGCCGTCTCGTTCGTTTCCCGCTCGTTCGGTTTTTCGCCGCTCGTCGCGCCGTCCGTTTTCGCGTCCAACTCGAATCGCTCCGACCGATGAAAAAAACGTTTTTAGAACTCGAACCGGAACTTTGCAACCCGGAAACCGCCTATTTTCACATTCTCCCGATTCCTTACGAAGGAACCGTTTGTTTCGGCAAGGGAACGGACGAGGGCCCGGACGCGATTCTCGCCGTCTCCGACCAAATGGAGTATATCGACGAAGAGACGCTTTACCCGTTTTACAAACGCGGCGTCTTCACCTGCGACCCGATTCCCGCCGCGGAAACGCCCCGCGAAGAAATGGAGCGAATCGAAGCGACCGTCCGCCGCCTCGACCTTTTCCGTCCCGACCGTTTCCCGATCGCGCTCGGCGGCGAACACTCCGTTTCCGGCCCGATTATTCGCGTCGCGGCGGAAAAATACGACGACTTGAGCGTTCTGCAGTTCGACGCGCACAGCGACCTTCGCGACGCGTTCGGCCCCGGCGGTCGCGACTCGCACGCGTCGGTAATGGCGCGGGCCCTCGACTCGGTCGAAACGGTCGTTCAGGTCGGAATCCGCAGTTTTTCGGAGGAAGATTTGGAGCGTTTCCCGAAACAGGTCGAAAACTTCTTGACGCCGACGATGTTGGAAGACGACTTCGACGGCTGCGTCGAAAAAGCGTTAACCCGTTTAACGAAAAACATTTACATTACCGTCGATATGGACGCGTTCGACCCGGCGGTCGCTCCGGGCGTCGGGACGCCGGAACCGGGCGGGCTTTCTTGGCGGCAGCTCGTTCGTTTCGTTCAAGCGGTCGTCGCGGCGAAAAACGTCGTCGGAGCGGACGTCGTCGAGACGGCGCCCCTCGGCGGTCGCAACGTCGTTACCGAGTTTGTCGCGGCGCGCTTGGTCGCGAAGATTATGACCGCCGTCGGTCGCAAAAAGGCGTTTTAACGCTCGACGCCAACGCTTCGACGCTCGCCCGTTTTACCCAAACCGCCCGTTTCAACATTCGCTTTCCCGCGAAC
>JAZQAP010000282.1:0-6060 GCA_045545275.1 Thermoguttaceae bacterium
GAGGATTTGCGCGACGGGGCGGCGAATACGATCCTTTGCGTCGAGCGGAAGTCGCCGGTTTGCTGGACGGCGCCGGACGTCGAGTTGACGGCGGCCCGAGTTTTGGCGGAGAACGAGAAGCCGGTTCGGGAGCGCGTCGACTTTGGGAGCTGGCACGGGCGCGGCGCCAACGTCCTTATGTTCGACGGTTCGACGCGATTTTTATCGGAGAAACTCGACGGCGGCGTCCTGCGGCTTTTGCTCGGAATCGCCGATTCGGTTCCGTCGAGCGAAGACGGCGAAAACGAACCGTCGAGCGAAACGAGCGAGGGCGTTGAAACGTCGGAAAACGAAACGCCGACCGCCGATTCGGGCGACGCGGCGGAAAATTGACGGCGTTTTTCGCGCTTAACGAACGGCGAAAAAGGAAACCGCGCCGCGACCGATTGGGCTTCAACGGTCGCGACGCGGTTTTTGGTCGGCGCTTAACGAACGTCGCGGACGGCGTTAAGCGTTGCGAAAACGGCGCTTGCGACGATTATTTGTCGGCGTTCCAAACGCTCCGCATCGGGTAAACTTCAAGTTTCGTTTCGCTGCGAACGTTCTTATCGGCGTTTTGAGCGACCGCCGGGGAAAATTCGACGACCGGCGCGTCGTTCTTGTCGGCCGGAACGAAACATTTCGCGATTTGCGACAAACCGTCGTTCGCGAAAATCTCGATCGACGTTCGGTCGAGAACGACGCGGAGCGAAACTTTGCCGTCGATAACCGCGAGGGGCGCGACGACGCCGTCGTGTTTCATCGTCTTTTCGGCGAAATTCAGCTCGATCTCGCGTCCGCGAATCGCGACCGTTTGCGCCGCGACGTTTTCTAGTTCGAAGACGATTTCGACGTCGAGTAAGTCGAACGACGCGGAGTCGCCTAATTTCGGAACCGGAACGAACGCGCAGCTTCCGTCTTCTCGCGCCTTCAACTCCAACGAAAGGCGCGCGCCGCGGAGCGTTTTCAGCTCTTCGACCGGATTAATGCAAAGGCGAACGCCGTCCGGAGTCGAGCGGAGCGTCAACTCGCGCGGGACGGTAAACTGTTGCGTGAACGGCATTCCCGGATAGGAGCCGCCCTGCATCCAAGAGAATTGAATCCGGCGCCCCGGGACGTCGGAGTAGGTTTGCGCCGCGTAATCGTTGCCGCCCCATTTCGCGTCGAGCGGCGCCGTTTGCGGCGTAAACGTTCCGCCGTCGAAGTCGCCGAGGACGTATTTGCCGTTCCCGCCCCAAAAGACCCAAAGCGTTTTCGACTCGTCGCCGTCGACCGGAAGCGCGAACATATCCGGGCACTCCGAACAGCCGAGTTTCTTCACGTCGCAGGTTTTCGTCCAAGTTTTCAAATCGGGGGAGGTGAAAATCGCGTAATCTTCGCCGTCCATATAAAGGGGCGTTACCCAACGACTTGTCGCTTCATGCCAAAAGATTTTCGGGTCGCGGTTGCCGCCGACGATATGCGGAATCGTCGGGTTGCCGTCGTATTTGATTAACGTTTCGCCGCCGTCGAGCGAGTACGCGAGCGCCTGCGACGCTTTGTTTCCGTAACGCATATTCGGGCCGTTGTAGGTGAACATAAAGACAAGCGGCGGCTCGCCTTGCGGGTCGGTTTGGAAGCCGGTCGTATTCTTCCAGTCGACGGCGCCGGAGCCGGAGAAAATCGTCCCGAGCGGGTCGGGCGTCAGGGCGTCGGGCGCTTCCGTCCAATGGAGGAGGTCGGGGCTCGTCGCATGTCCCCAGGTCATGTTGCCCCATTTGACGGCGAACGGGTTGTGTTGGTAAAACAAATGATAACGGCCTTTATAATAAACGAGACCGTTCGGGTCGTTCGTCCAACCGCGTCGCGGCGAGAAGTGGAATTGCGGGCGGTACTTTTCGTTGTACGACTCGGCTCCGCCGTAAAACTCGTCGGAAAGTTGAAATTCGGCGAACGTTTCTTCCGGATACGTCTTTTCGAGAACGACGTTTATCTTTTTACCTTGCCAATCTTTAGCGTCGACGTTCGCGTAAAAGTCGGGCGTTTCGGACGCGCCGGCGAGTTCCGCTTCGAACTCGCGCTCGATTTTGCCGTCGACTTCGATTCGAACCCAACGTTGCGGCGACCCGGCCTTGATCGGGACGAGCAAGTGGCGGCGGTCGACCGAAATTTCGACGGTTCGGTCGGACGCGGCGCGTTTTTGGGCGCTTAAACCGATTTCGTCGACGTTAATGTGTCCCCAACCGCCGGTTCCTTCGTCGACGACGCGGAAAATCGCCTTCTTCCCGAGGAACTCCGAAACGTCCCAAGTCGCCCAATCGAGCTTTTCGGAACCGCCCGGAACGACGTTCGGGCCCCGAGCGACGCGAACGACGGCGCCGTCGACGAGGAGTTCGAAGCGCGTCCCGTCGTGTCCGCCGCCTCCGATAAGGAAGTTGACAAACGGTTTGCTCAAAACGACTTCCGGCGACGTCAGCGTTCCGGTCGTTCGGTCGCCGCCGACGAAAGAGTTGACGAGACCCGCGCCGCGAAAGCCGGAAACGTCCATTTGGCCCGGGAGCGTTCCGGGCGCCGGAGCGGTTCCGAACGCTTCGCCCTCGACGCGCCAAGCGCCGTAATCGCTTCCGTTGAAATCGGCGATTAAAACGTCGGCGTTTTGCGCGTCGTCGGCGTAAACGGCGGAAATCGAAGGCGTTGCGAAAACGACGCCGAGCGCGGCGGCGAGGACGGTTAAACGTTTTGATTTCGAGAAATTTTGTCGCGATAAGCGTTTTTTCATCGACTCGTTCCTTAAACGGGGCAAAAGTCGGCGGCGGAAAACTCGGCGCTCGGCGGTCGAGTCGACGCGACCCGTTCGAGCGTCGTTTAGAAATTTTCTTAAGTATAACGAGAGGCTTTGCGCTTTTCAAGCGAAAAGTAAGGGAAAGCGCGGCGATTTTTGCGACTTTCGGCGGCGACGGGCGGCGTCGGAAGAGCGCTAAAAACGTTAAAACCGGCGTCGGCGGACGCGCGAACGCGTTTAAGGAACGTTTTTGACGGTCGTAACGGAAGTTTCAACGTTAAATTTCGGAAAAAAAAGAAAAATTTCGAGTAATTGGGGAAGACGTTCGACTCTTAGGGACAAAGGGATTGAAACGAGCGCCGAAAAATTTTTAAAGCGTCGCGAAAATTTTTACGACAAATTTTGAACGCGTCTCGAAAAACAAAATTAGAAAAACGTCGCGGTTGGACTGCGGAGGCGTTTTTCACGGTCGCGACGTTCGGGAGGGCTTCCGACGCCTAACGCGCGGCGAATTAACGCAATAACGGTAAAAAAAATTGACCGAGGAGAAAAAAATGAAAAAACTGGGGTTGGCGTGTTTGGCGGTTCTGCTCGTCGCGAGCGTTTCGGTCGGGTGCAAAAAAGAAGACGACGGGAAATTCGGCGATAAAAAAGCGCAACTCGAAACGACCGTTTCGGTCGACGAAGTTCCGCTTCCGGAAATTAGCGCGGAACAAAAACAAACGACCGCCGAGCAAGCGCAAGTCGACGCGGAGCAAAAGCAAACGAGCGCGGAACAAAAAGCGGCGGAGTAAAACGCCGTCGCGAACGCTAAGGAAAAGCGCGTCGTCGAGAAAATTTTTAAAAAATTTGCCGAAAAAATAAAAATTTTCCATAATAAAAACGGCGCGCTCCCTCTTAGAGACGACGAGACCCGCTCGACGGTTGGAAAAGGTCGGAAGTCGAGAAACGGCGCGCGCAGAAGCGCAAGTCGGGACGCGACGTTAGGCGATTTCAAACGCTTCGTTTCAACGGGCGGCTCGCGCGCGATCGACGAAAGTCGTCAAAGGCGATATAACGGAATTATTGGAATTAGGGGCACGCTTATGAAAAAGACGATAACGGCGGCGACTTTGGCGACGTTGTTAACGGCGTCTTGCGCGGTTTACGTCGCCAACGCCGAGGAAAAAGGAATGGAAGCGCCGCAAGCGCAACAAGAAAATAAAGAGAAGGACGACCTCAAGCTGGAAGGCGCGGAGGAACTTTTCGAGGAATTGAACAGGCAAGCGCGGCAAAACCAAGCGCAAGACCAAAAACCGACGCAACGTCAAGCGCAAGATCAAAAACCGACGCAACGTCAAGCGCAAGATCAAAAGCCGACGCAACGTCAAGCGCAAGATCAAAAACCGACGCAACGTCAAGCGCAAGACCAAAAACCGACGCAAAGCCAAATTCAACAACGTCAAGCGCAAAATCAAAAACCGCGTAAGATAAAGGAATTCGGCCCCAACTGGCAAATCGGCGATTATTGGATCGTCGAGTCGGTCAATCGGCAATCGCAAAGTTCGGAACAACGCGTCGAACGTCCGGTTCGTTGGCTTTTCGAAGTCGTCGGAACGGCGCGCGTTCAAGGACGCGATTGTTATCAAACGAAAATTACGGCGATGGAAAATTCGCCGTCGACTCCGGTCGCGCACATTTGGGTCGACGCCGAAACCGGCGCGCTCGTTCGCGTCGCGACGCAAACCTTGGTTCGCGGCCAATGGGTCGAACGCGTCCAAACGTTCCAAGGCAAAGACGGGAAAGCGTCGCCGGTTTTCGGGATCGTCCCCTGTCTGCCGCTCGACATGCCGCTCTTCGCCGAAAACGGCGCGAAATCCGTCGGCGAAGTCGAGTCCTTTTACACCGCGGTCGGCGATTCGGACGCTCAAACGCCGGACGGAAGAAAAGCGGTCGGCGGCGCTAAGTCGTTCGCTTATCGAGTGAAAACGACGACGACCCGCGTCCCGAGCCCCGGCGCCAAGGGAAGCGTCGACTTTAAAGCGCTCAAAATCGAAGGCGCCAAGGGACTCGACCAAGCCGTCGAAGTCAAAATGGACGCCGGACCGAAAACGTCGCGCCAAATTTGGACGCCGGGAACGCCGTGGCCGGTTTACAGCGCCAACGAAACGAGCGAATCGCGTTTGATCGAGTCGAATTTGGTTCCGCCGAGCGCCGCCGAACAACGGTGAGCGCGAGCGAGAAGAGGCGAAAAATAGAGGAAGGACGACGTCGATGACGAAACGTTATTGGAAAATTTTGGGCGCGGCGCTCTGCGCGTTTGCCTTAGGCGGCTCCGCCTCGGCGCAAACGATCGTGGACGAAGCGCGTCTGGCGAAGACGGTTTGGTCCGGATACTGGTGGCCGACCGCGAAGCAAGAGATTTTGAAGCCGCTCGCGAAGTACGACTACTTAACCGGCGCAAATTCGGTAGCTTGGGAAAAACAAAACAATCCCGCGAGTATTAACGGACGCTCCGTTCCGGGGTGGACGGGATTGTGCCACGGTTGGGCCGCGGCCGCGCTCTTGGAAGAAGAAACGACGCGTCCGCGCAACGCGCAGCAAAACGCTCGGCGGATTCAACTTAGCGTCGGCGACCAAAAAGCGTGGCTTTCCCTCGCGCACGGCGGCGACGTCGCGAACTTCTACGGTCGACGCTACGACGGCGAAGGCGACTCCTTCGAAGACATGGCGCCGGAAGTCTTGTGGGAAGCCCTGCAAGCGACGATTCGCGACCAAAAAATCGGGCTCGTTATCGATTTGGAACCGGGCGCGCAAGTGTGGAACTTTCCGGCTTACGCCTACCGCGTTCAGTGCGCGAAAAAACAAGGAAACGTTTATCAAGGCAAGTTTTACATTTGGTTCGCGAGCGATCAAGTCGCGCCCGATTTCGTCGGCGTGAAAACGATTTTACAGGCGTATCCGTTCGAAATCGAGCTGACCGACGACGGAACCCCGATTTTCGGCTCCGGACGCTGGGTTGGCGCCGCGAAAAAATCGCACCCGGACTTCGCGTGGGTTCCGTATTTGGTTCGCTCCGGCAACGACCAACTTTCGTATGAAACGGTCTGCCGACTCTTGAGCCGAACCCCGGTAACGCCGAACGCGCCGGAAGTCGCTCCGAACGAAGAGGTCGCGCCGACCGAGGACGTCGCGGCGAACGAAGAAACCGCTCCGAACGAAGAGGTCGCGCCGGCGGAGGACGTCGCGGCGAACGAAGAAACCGCTCCGAACGAAGAGGTCGCGCCGGCGGAGGACGTCGC
>JAZQAP010000283.1:0-4893 GCA_045545275.1 Thermoguttaceae bacterium
CGTCCGTTCCCCCCGCGTCCCCCGCGCTAGCGCCCGGTCTCCTCGAACCGACGTTTTCCTTCGAAGCGACGCCGCTCGGCCTCCTCGAAGCGACGAAACCTAACCGTCCGTTTTGGAACGAGTTAGCCGCGTCGATTCCGCCGTCGTTGGCGCCCCTTTCTCCGTTTCTCGCCGACCCGAATTTGCCGCGCGAACGTCTTCGCTCCGAGCTGGAAACGCTCCGCTGCGATCTTTCGCTCGACGAATACGGCGCTTTCGTCTCGTTCCAAACGGCGCCGCGCCCCGGTTCCGCCGCCGCTCGCCGCTTGGCTTCCTTGCCCCCCGCCGCGCCGATCGATTTGAGCGCCGACCGCTTCTTTTTCATCCTTCCGGACGCCGAAGCGCCCCTCTCCGGTCAGTTCGATCTCGCGCCCGCGCTCGTTTCCGACCTGCCCAAGCCGTTCGACCGCTTGCGCCGCGTCGAGTATTCGCTCGCCCTCCCGCGACAAGGCGAGTTGGCGGCGGAGTCTTGGCTCTTTTACCTCGAAGTCGACGATTCGGAAGCGTTTATCCGCGAGTTAACCGTTCCCAAAGCGCGCGAAATCGGACGTTACGTCGGTTCCAAGCAAGCGGCGGAACTCGGAGCCGAACTCTTCGGCGCCTTGGCGGAGCGGCGGCAAGAACGCCAAATGGCGCGGCGACGTCCTCCGCTCAATCCCGCGAATCCGGAAGCGGCGGCGGCGCGCGGCGAGGCGCTCGGAGCGTTGATCGGCGGTCTTATCGGCGAGGAGGCAGGCGCTAAAGAAGCGCTTAAAGAGTTTGAAATCGGAGGTTACCGCGCGTTCGTTTCGGACTTGGAAACATACGTTCGCCAGTCGGCGATCATGCGCGCCGATCAAGAGGGCCGCATCCCGCCGAAACCGCTCGGCGCTCGGAACGCGTCGTTCCCGACGTTGACGGGCGCTCTTTTAGCCGGAATCGAAAACGGCGACCTCGAAGACCGACTCCGCGCCGCGTTCTTGGCCTCCGCGAACGCCGACGCGCGCTTCGCCGACCCGACGCCGATCTTCGCTCGCCGGAGTATCGCGGTTCTCCTCGACGAACGCCGCCTCCTAATGAGCCTCGGAAACGACGCTTTTCTGCGAATCGCGGTACAAAATTGGCGTTCCGAAACGGAACCCGGTTATCCGTACCGGTACAAGACAACCGTTCCGGACGTCGATTTTAGCGTCAACTTGAACCGACTCGCCGCGCAACTCCCGCCGAAAGACGCCTTCAACGTTCTTGGAGCGGTTCGGTTCGACGCCGCCGACGCGCAAACGTTCGCCGCTTGGCTCCGCGTCAATTATTTCCCGAGCCTTCCCGATCTCGCCGCTCGTCCGCTCCCGCCCGACACGCCGCAAGCGCTTTGGATTTGGAGCTTTAACAAAGATCGCGATTTCGTTCGCGGCGTCGTTCCCAACCGAACGCTCGCCGCGGTTTCTCGGGCGTTTTTCGACGGCGCGACGCCGCTCGAACTCTTGACGCGGCCTCGTTCGGCGGCTCCGGCGGCGGCTTCCGCTTCCGTCGACGGCGGCGACGAAGAAATCGACTTCGAATTCGAGTAATCGTTTCAGAAATCGCGTCGTTTCATCAAAAACGGCGCGATTTCGCCTTATTGGCGCTCCGTTCGACGTTTCTTTCGCCGTTCGTTCCGCGCCCTTTTTCGCTCGATTCCGCCTCGTCGCGCCGTTCGCTTCCGCGTTCGGCGTCGGCGGTTCCCCTTGCGTTTCCTTTCCTTTTTCCCGTTTTTCCCGTTTTTCCCATTTTAAGTCTTTCTCTCTCCGTTTTTATTCAACTGAAAGGCGTTTATGAGTCGTTTATCGTTTTTTGCGCCGCGACGCGTTTTCCGAACGCTCGCCGCGTTTGCCGCGTTATCGTTCTTTTCCGCAGATTCCGCCCCGTCGTCCCAGTTTTGCGCCGCCGCGGAGCCGACCGACGTCGTCGTTTGGAACTTCGACGCCGAAGCCGACGCGACCGCTTGGGGTCGCAACCATCTAACAAAGCCGAAAGTCCAAAACGGCGTTATGAAGGCTTGGTTCGAGGGTTGGGATCCGTTCGTCGTCAGCCCGCAATTCGAACTGAAACCGCGCCCGGGTCAATTTATTGAAATTCGTTTGAAATCGTCGAGCGACGGCGTCGGCGAACTTTTTTACGCGTCGTCGAACGAAGGCCAATACAACGGGTTTTCGCAAGCGAAGTCGCTGACTTGGACGATCAAGGGCGGCCCCGACTTTGCCGTTTATCAAATCGCGCCGAACTGGCTCGCGGAGCCGCAAATTATCAAGTTCCGCGTCGACTTCGGGCGCCCGACGGAAGCGGAGATCGCCGCCGGTCGCGACGTTGAAATCGATTATATCAAAATTGTCGATCTTAACGTTGAAAACGCCGAGCCGTTGGCGGATCCGAGTTGGCGCGGCGCCCGCCTCGACGCGCTCCGAACCGACGGCGCTTCCTCGACGCAAAACGTTTGGCGGAGCGAAGTTTTCGCGCTCGACCCGGCGCAAGTCGGCTCCAACCTTTACTTCGAATGGGAGCGCGACGAAAGCGTCCCGGACGAAACGCCCTTCCCGCTCGCTTCGCTCCGCTTTTTGACGCTCGACAAAACCGGCGTTTTTACCGTCGACGTCCCGATTTTCGACGTCGACGAGCTATTCGACCCGGACGGAAACGCAAGCGGCGACGAACATTGCGTCAAGAACGTCGATCTTTCGCTTTTCGCCGGTTGGGGGGGCCGCGCCTATCGTTGGGAAGTCGCGCTCCCGAAAAACTGCAAGTTGCGCCGTCTTTCCTTCTCAAAAGAGCCGCAGGGCCCGGGCGCGTTCGCCGTTCAACTCGCCGGGCCGAAAAACCCGCTTCCTCGACTCGACGCGAAAACGGGAAAAACGACGGTCGCTTACGACCTAATCGTCCGCAACGTCGGGGGCGCGCCGCTCGAAGAACTCCTTGGAACCGTTCGCCAACCCGATGAAATCGGTCGCTCCGCCGACGCCGACTCTCGCGCCGAACTCGTCCGCGTTTCGGCGCAAAAAACGGCGGTCGACCCGCTTTTCGGAACGAACCCGACCGGCGACCGACTCGCTTTTTCGCGCCCGGACGACTCGAACGTCGACCCAACCGTTTGGACGGTCGACGCCGACGCGAACGGCAAATTTAAGTTCCCGCCGGAACTCGTCCTCGCGCCCGGCGAAGCGTCGCGCCTTACCTTAACCTTCGACGTCGACTACTCGGGCCGCCATTTGCCCCAACTCGTTCTTCGCGGAACGACGAAAATCCCCGGTTTCGACCTTTTCGCGTTCGCGAAGCCGCGGCTTCCGTTTAACGTCCTCCCGGCGCTCGAACTCGCCCCGGCCTCTTACGTTCCGGAGCCGCGCCCGGTCAAAAGCGAATACGAGATCGGCGCCTATTACTTCCCCGGTTGGTCGCGCCGCAGCGGTTGGGACAAGGTCGACGCGACCGCCCCGATTCGCCGCCCGCTCCTCGGCTATTACGACGAGGCGAACCCGGAAGTCGTCGATTGGCAAATCAAATGGGCCGTCGAAAACGGAATCCAATTTTTCTTCGTCGACTGGTACTGGCGCGCCGGGCAAATCTCGCTCGACCATTGGGTGAAGGCGTTTTATCGGGCAAAATACAAAAAATATTTAAAATGGGCGGTCATGTGGGCGAATCACAACGGCCCCGGAACGCACTCCGAAGCCGATTGGCGCGCGGTAACGCAATTTTGGCTCGAGAATTATTTTAAGACGCCGGAATATTATCAAATCGACGGCAAACCGGTCGTCGTTATTTGGGACCCGGCGGTTATCGATTCCGATATGATCGCGGAGGCGAAGAAAAACGGCGTCGACTTGAAACCGGGCGAAGGGCTCGCTCGAGCGTTCCAAATCAGCCGCGACCTTTGCGTCGAAGCCGGTTTGAAGGGCGTTTACTTCGTCGCGATGAAATGGCCGGAACACGCGACCGACTCGGCGACGATTCAAAAGCTCGCCGACGCAACCTTCGACGCGACGACGATTTATCATTATATGCACCCCGGCGACAAGGTTCTTCCGAACCCGAAACTTTATCCTTACGACGACGTCGTTTCGTCGGCGCCGGCGCATTGGTCAAGTTGGGAAAAGGCGGGCGTTTTGCCGTTTATTCCGAATTTATCGACCGGTTGGGACTCGCGACCTTGGCACGGCTTCCGTCAAACGGTCGTTTACGACCGCGACGCCGAAAAATTCCGGAAGCATTGCGCCGATTTTAAGGAATTTGCGGATAAAACGGGGGTGAAGCGTTTCGCGCTCGGCCCGGTCAACGAATGGGGCGAAGGTTCTTACGCCGAGCCGAACCGCGAGTTCGGTTTCGGGATGTACGAAGCGGTTCGCGACGTCTTCTGCGAGCCCGGCCCGGACGGTTTCCCGGCGAACTTCGCGCCCTCCGAAGTCGGTCTCGGCCCTTACGACCTCCCGCCGACGCCTTAAACTCTTCGCAAACCGCGCCGTTTAGCGAGTCGACTGATCCGTTAAAACCGATTTAATCGGTAAATCCGGCTTTTGAAACGCCCGATAAACGCGACGCCGACTCGTTAAAACCAACGCGACCGTTTCAACCGCCAAAACCGTCAAGCTCGCCGACGACGTTTCCCCCGATTCGCCGCCGTCGCCGCTTGACGGTTCTTCGTTTAACCGGTAAAATCGGCAAAACCGGCGTTTTAAGCGCTCGTCGTTCGCGCCGCCGATTCGTTTTCTCGGTCGCCTCCGTCGTTCGCGTCGCCGACGGTTCCGGTTCGCGTTCGCTCCGTCCTTCGACGTTCGCTCGGCGGTTCCGGTTCGCGTTCGCCCCGCCCTTCGACGTTCGCTCGGCGGTTCCGGTTCGCGTTCGCTCCGT
>JAZQAP010000284.1:0-3012 GCA_045545275.1 Thermoguttaceae bacterium
GGTCGCCGTCGAATTCGGTCGCCGCGTCGTCGTTTTGAACGACCGCCTCGACGTCGCGCTCGTTCTCCCGGACGCTCTCGCCGCCGACGAAGCCGCGCTCGGCGTTATCGTCCAGTCGACGAAAGCGTTCCTCGCCGAAAAATTCGCCGTTAAGGTCGACCCCAAGGTTTATTCCGCGACCGAAGCCGCCAAAATCTTTGGAGAACGCGCCACCCAAAACGCCGAGTTTACTCAAATTGCCGAAACGGTCGCGCCGGCCGCCGACTTCTTCAAGACGCCGAACGCCTCCAAAATCTTCGTGGTCGCCGACGCCGCCGTCGCCGCCGACGCGTCCCCCGCCGAAATCGCCGAAAAGCGCGAAACGTCCGCCGGAACGCTCGTTATCGCCGCGTCCGACGCCGCCGGAATCCGCGATTCGCTCAAAACGATCTTCCAACTCGCGGAACCGTTCGGCGACACGCTGAAAACGTCGCGTTTCCTCGTTCCGGAAACGAAAATCGAAGACCGTCCGGCGCTCGGCTTCCGCGGGATTCACCTCTGCTGGTTCCCGGAAACGAACGCGGCGAGAATCGAGCAGGCGATTCGCATCGCGGCGCTTTACAAATTCAATTACGCCGTTATCGAATTTTGGGGAACCTTCCCGTTCGAAAATCACCCGGAACTTTATTGGGACGAATTTCACACAACGAAAGAAGAAGTCGTTAAACTGGTGAAGCTGGGCAAAGAACTCGGAATCGAACTGATCCCGCAGCTGAACATTTTCGGACACGCGACGGCGGCCCGCGTTTCGGTCGGCAAACACGTCGTTCTCGACCGCTACCCGGAATACGCGCCCCTCTTCGAGCCGGACGGCTGGACTTGGCGCGTCTCGAACCCGGAAGCGCGCGCCCTCTTAACCGAATGCGTTCTCGAACTTTACGAAACGTTCGACAAGCCGCGTTACTTCCACCTCGGCTGCGACGAAGCGTATTCGGCGGCGACCGGCTTCGAGTCGCGGCGCGGCGGCCCTTACGTCGACGCGTTGGCTTCTTGGCTCGTTTGGTTCCGCGACGTCTTGGCGGAACGCAATTGCCGCGTTATGATGTGGCACGATATGCTGATCGAACCGAAGCCGGAGTTCAAGGGCTACGTCGTTAGCGGCGGCCCGAAAACGCGCGGCTTGCTCGAACGCCTCCCGAAAGACGTCGTCGTCTGCGACTGGGAATATTACATCAAACCGCCGAAAGACGGCAAATGGCCGACGACGGCGTTCTTCCAAGGTCAAGGTTTCGACGTTCTCGTCTGCCCTTGGCGCGACACGACCGGAATCCGCAGTTTGGCGACCTACGCCGCCGAGACGAACGGAATGGGCGTTCTCTGCACGACTTGGCACCATTTTTACGGCGGCGACATGCGCAACATCCTCATTTACGGCGCTCAAGCCGCTTGGGGAACGCGCTATCGCGGCGGCAACCTGAACGTCGAGTTCAACCGCCACCTCAAACAAGCGAGCGAACCGATCAAGGATAAGAAATACGTCGTTCACGGCGTCAACGATTGGCAAGTAATTCCGGAAACGAACGGCCCGCAAGGTTGACGCGAAGCGCCGCTTTTCGCCGTTTTACTTAATTTAACGCAAAAAACGCGCCCCGACGCTTGCGATAACGCCGTCGAGGCGCGTTTTTTCGTTTCAACCGTTAAAACCGAACCGTCTTAACGCCGACTTAACGCCGTTGTTCGCGTTCGCCGCCGTCTAACGCCGACTTAACATCGTTGTTCGTTAACGCCGTCTTAACGCCGTTGTTCGCGTTCGGCGTCGTCGATTCGCTAAAGAACTTCGCCGCCGTCGCGACTGGCCGCCGCTTTCAGAACGTCGAGGTCGGTCGTATCGGAGGTAAAGCGAACCGAGCCGTCCGCGTATCCGAACTGAACGCCTCCGGCGTGTTCGCTCGAAAACGCCCCGACGCTGTAAAAACGCCGATAGAGCCCGGCCTTCGGATCGTCGTCGTTCTTCAAAACGTTCGGCGCCCACTCGAGCCCCTTCGAACTAACGTAAATCGTCGTTCCGTATTGAACGTAAGCGCCGCGAATCCAAGCGAAATACCCGTCGTACTTTTGCGACGCGATTTCGCCGAGGAGCGCGGTATTCGACAGTCCGTCGGTAATCGACGCCCAAGTCGTTCGGCTCTCTTCGTAAAAAACGCCGTTGTTCGCGCAGGGTCCGCCGCCGTACTCCTCGCCGCCGTTTTCTTCGGCGGTTCGAATCGTCGAATAGAGCCGCTCCGAGTTCGGCCGCTTCCCGACCGCGCCCGCGACGCCGTAATAATGCGTCGTGTAACACCCGATTTCGTCGCCGTACATCTTCATACTCGACTCGACGTTCGCGCAACTCGGGCAAAGGAACGTCGCCATTTTCACCTTCGCGAGCGTCTCCATTCCGACGTAATTCTCGACGCCGTCCGCCTCTTGGTAATTCGACGAAAAGTCGACTTCCGAATAAAGCGCGCTTCGCTCCAAGTACGGCAAGACGCGCGGCCAAATCCCAAGTCCTTGACTTTCCCCGTTTTGAAAGCGGAGCCAAGCCTCCGGCGGGAGCGCGCCGTTCGCGTCGGCGTAAGTTTGGAAGCCGAGCAAAAGTTGTTTGAGGTTGTTCGAACATTGCATTCGTCGGGCCGCCTCCCGCGCCGCCTGAACCGCCGGCAGGAGCAAACCGATCAAAATCCCGATAATCGCGATCGCGACGAGCAACTCGACGCGCGTAAAACCGCTCGAACCGTTAAAACCGGAACGGCGAACGCCGCGGCGTCCTTCGAACGCGCCGAAAGCGGAACCGAAAACGCCGCGAAACCGTCCGAACGCGCCGAAACCGGAATTGCAAACGCCGCGACGTCCTCCGATCGACGCAAATCCGGCGTTAATTTGGGCCCTTTGCGAATTTTGGGCGCCGCGCTTAAATTTAACTTTCGCCGCGCCGACGACGGACGCCGACGACGCAACGCCGTTAAAATCGCTTGAAACCAGAAAACCGGAACC
>JAZQAP010000285.1:0-4102 GCA_045545275.1 Thermoguttaceae bacterium
CCAAAACGGCGTTTTCCCGAATGACCGCCGCGATCAGCGACGGTTTCGGCAACCCCAAGTCTTTCAGCGGCAAACGCGTCGCGGGCGCCCCGGCTTCGACCTCCAGCTCCAAAACGTCGATCGAACCGGCCAAAAGGCGCGAGTTCTGAAAGACGAGCGCGCCGGTATGCATCAGCCCTTCGACCTGCCGCCCGACCACCTCGTAAGGGCTGACGACTTCGTCGATTCCCAACTTCCCGACGACGTTCGCGTAATCGGGCTGCTCGACGACGGCGGCCAAAAACTTTGCGCCGAGTTCGCCCGCCTCGACGCAGGCCATAATGTTGTCCTCGTCGCCGCCGGCGCAAGCGATGAACACGTCGGCGTTTCCGACGCGTTGCTCGGCCAAGACGTCGCGACGGCGAGCGTCGCCGAAAACGACGGTCGTTTTTTTCAGCCGCCGCGCTAAAAATTCGCATCGTTCGCGCCGCGAGTCGAGAATTTTGACGTTGTAATTGCGCTTTTCCAAGACCGCCGCGACGCTCAATCCCGTTTCGCCGCCGCCCGCGACGACGACGTTGCGCTTCACCGCCGACTGCGTTTGAAACATTTTCTTAACGTTTTCGACCTGCGCTCGCTCGCCGAGGAGCGTTACTCGGTCGCCGACTTCGACGCGGTCGCCCGCCGACGCGATCGAAACGGCGCCTTCGCGATTAATCGCCGCGACGCGCACTTCGGACGGAAGACGCAACTCGGACAACGGTCGCCCGGTCGCCGCCGACGGTTTCGCGATCAGCACGTCCTGCATCTCCAGTTCGCCGCCGATGAAATGCTCGATCAACATCGCGCCGGGTTCGCGAATGCGCCGCGCCAACTCCATCGCCGTCAAAAACTCAATGTCGAGCAAGCGGTCGAGCCCGAAATGACGGCGGTAGTCGAACGCGTCGACGTCCCGATAAAACGGGGCGTAAACGCGCGCCGTCGAACGCCGGGCCCCCATCGCTTTCGCGACGCTTCCCGCCAAGAGGTTCGTTTCGTCGTCGCCGGTCAGCGCGAGGCAAACGTCCGCCGTCGTCGCGCCCGCTTGAAAGAGCAAACTCGATTGCGACGCGACGCCGCATAAAACGCGGGCGTCGAGTTCGTCGTCGAGCCAAGCGGCGCGCTCCGGGTCGCGTTCGACAACCGTTACCTCGTGTCGCTGTTCGCAAAGCAATCTCGCGACGGAGCCGCCGACGTCGCCGCCTCCCAAGACTAAAACGCGCATCGTTCGCGCCTCGCTTCGCGGCGTCGCCGTTTTCGCGCGGCGCCGTTCGTGTCGTCGTCGTTCGTTTTCAAAAGGTTCGCTCCTTGCCGCCGTCGGCGTTTGCGTTTTTATCGGACGGTCGCGACGTCCGCCGCTTTCCCGCGTTTCCGTCTCGGTCGTCGAACGAACGCGGGCGTTAAATCGCGTTAGGATACCGTTTTTTTAGCGTCGAGTCAAGACGTTCTCCAACGCGGCGCCCGAACGAGAGAAAAGCGCGCGAAAATCTTGCGGAAATCTTGCCGTCAAGGCCGCAAGAGCGCGAAAATTTCCGGCGCGTCCAACCGCTCGACGACGCAAACGGCGCCGGAAAAATCGGCGTTTCGGTTGTGTTCGGCGCGCAACATTCCGCAAACGAGCCCCGCCGCGTTCGCCGACTTGCAACCGGCCGGAGAATCCTCCAAGGCCAGCGCTCTTCCCGGTTCGACGCCAAACCGCGCCGCCGCCGTCGCGTAAATTTCCGGGTGCGGCTTGCCGTTCGTTACGTCCTCGCTCGTCAGAACGAAGTCGAAGCGTTCGCCGATCCCGTCTTTTTTCAAGACTTCGCGAACGACGCGCGGCGCGCTGCTGGTGCAGACGCATTTCGGAATCGCCCGCCGCTCCAGCTCGTCGAGCAAGCGTTCCAAACCGGGCGTCGTCGAGTACCCGTCGTTCAACAGCTCGATAAAGAGGTCTTCCGACTCGCGCTGGAGCGTTCGCCAATCCTCCGGCAAGTCGAAGCGTTCGATGAAGAGGCGGAAGCAGTGTTCCGGCGGACGCCCGATGATTTGAGCGCAAAGTTCGGCGGTATACTTGTGTCCGCGACGTCCGAGGAGCGCGTCGGCCGCCTTCCAGTAAACCGCTTCGGTGTCGAACATTAAACCGTCCATATCGAACGCGACCGCTTCCGCCAACGCGGCGCCGTTCGTCGTTTTCCTTTCCATTTTAGCGTTTCCCTTTTTTTTCTTTTCGTTCTTCTTTATTCGCGTCAATATTTCGCGCATTCGGCGACGCTCGGCCTGTTTCGGCGCGAAAAAAAGGAACGTCGGCGCGTCGACCGGCGTTCCTTTTAACGACTAAATCGTTTTAAATCAAACGGTTCAAGAAAGCGGTTCCTCGTACTTGAGAACCGGATTGCGCGCGGCTCGCGTTTCGTCGAGACGCTTCACGACCGTGCCGTGCGGCGCGGCCTTGACGACGTCCGGCGTTTCGCGGCGCTCTTTCGCGATTTGCTTCATCGCCGCGATGAAATCGTCGAGACGCTCCTTCGTTTCCGTTTCGGTCGGCTCGATCATAATCGCTTCGTCGACGATCAACGGGAAGTAAATGGTCGGCGGGTGATAACCGAAGTCGATCAAGCGTTTCGCGACGTCGAGCGTGTGAACGTCGGAGCCCTCTTCGAGCTTCTTCGGCGAACAAACGAACTCGTGTTTGCAAAGTTCGTCGATCGGGAAATCGTAATCGTCGGCCAACTGCTTGCGAATGTAGTTCGCGTTCAGGACGGCGTGTTGGCAGGCGCGTTTGATTCCTTCGCAACCGAGCGACAAGATGTAAGCGTAAGCGCGGACGCAGACGCCGAAGTTCCCGTAGAACGTCTTCACCTTGCCGATCGAAAGCGGACGATCGTCGTCCAGTTCGTAACCGCCGCAGTCGTTCTTAATAACGACCGGCGACGGAAGGAACGGCTCGAGGAACTTCTTGACGCCGACCGGGCCGGAACCGGGGCCGCCGCCGCCGTGCGGGGTCGCGAACGTCTTGTGGAGGTTGTAGTGAACGACGTCGAAGCCCATATCGCCGGGGCGCGCGACGCCCATAATGGCGTTCAGGTTCGCGCCGTCGTAATACAGGAGCCCGCCCGCTTCGTGCGTAAGCCGCGCGATTTCAAGAATATCCGTTTCAAACAAGCCGAGCGTGTTCGGGTTCGTCAGCATCAAACCGGCGACGTCCGGGCCGAGTTTCGCTTTCAAGTCTTCGAGGTCGACGCGCCCGCGTTCGTTCGATTTGACGACGCGAATTTCGTAACCGACGTTCGCCGCGCTGGCCGGGTTCGTGCCGTGCGCCGAGTCCGGAACCAAAACGACGCGACGTTGTTCGTCTTCGCCGCGATGTTTGTGGTAAGCGCGGATAATCATAATCCCGGTCGCTTCGCCGTGCGCGCCCGCCGCCGGTTGGAGCGTGAACGCGTCCATTCCGCCGATCTGCGCCAACATCAGCGACAGCTCGTACATCAGTTCGAGCGCGCCCTGCGCCGTTTCGACCGGTTGGAACGGGTGAATGTGCGCGAAACCGGGAAGACGCGCCGCGTATTCGCCGAGTTTCGGGTTGTATTTCATCGTGCAGGAGCCGAGCGGGTACATCCCGTCGTCGACGCCGAACGCTCGCTTCGAAAGCGCGGTAAAGTGCCGCACCGCTTCAACTTCGCTAAGTTCCGGAAGACCGAGCGGCGTTTCGCGCCAGTGTTCCTCCGGAAGCGTCTCTTGGAGGTCGATTTCCGGCAGGTCTTGGAGCGGGAAACGGAAGTAGTTGCTTCCTTTAACGTGTTTTTCGTAAAGAAGTTTCATTCGTGCGCGCTCCTTTCTACTCGGCGTCCGCGTTTTCGTCGATCGTCGCTCGTTCCCCGGCGCCGCCGAATTGGAAGTCCTTCATACAGTAGACCAATTCGTCGACCTCTTCGCGCGTTCGCTTTTCGGTGAAGGCGAGGAGCAACCCGTCTTTCAGTTCGTAACCGCCGATGATTCCCCATTCGAGGAGGTAGCGGTTCATTTCGCGCGGATTGTCGACCTTAACGGCGAACTCGCGGAGGAACGGCGCGTCGTGTTGGAACTCGAACCCGGCTTTTTTCAG
>JAZQAP010000286.1:0-12516 GCA_045545275.1 Thermoguttaceae bacterium
GAGCTTTGGCAAGGCGCGGCGACGGAGAACGCGGCGTCGGCGGAAGACGCAAACGGCGGCGCCGTCGTCGGTTACGTCGGTTGCGATTTTGCCGACGCGGCGCTGAAAAACGTCCTTTTCCACCGCTCCGCGACGATAACGTTCGAACAATTCGCGGCCACGCGCAGTTTTAAGGAGGACGAAATTGACGCCGAGTTCCGCTTTCCGCTTGACGGTTGGGACTTCGCCGGGAAAAACGTCGACGCGTTGCGAACCGTCGCGACGATCGCGTCGGAGGTCGCGTCGGGTGAATCGGCGAGCGAATCGGCGGGCGACGCGGCGTCGTTCGAGGCGGAAAAACCGGCGGTCGACGAATCGGAGCGTGTCGTTTATCTTTACTTGAAGAAGGCGCAAAGCGAGAAAGCGCAAGGGATATGGAACGCTTGGTCGGAAAAAGTTCGGGCGGCGAAAGCGGAAAACGCGGCTCGGTTCGACGCGTTTTTCTTTTACGAAGGAGGGCGGAACGCGTTGGCCGAGGGGGAACCGCGTTGGACGTCCGGCTTCGACGGAAGCCTCGGACGGGCTTGGACGCGCGTCTTCGACGGAACGGTCGAAACGCTGGAATCGGCGAAAGTCGACGTCGATTGGGAGAACTTAAACCTCGACGGCGCGACGATTAGCGAAGCGCCGCGTCGATGCGTTAGCGTTAGCGCGGAAAATGAACCGGAGCCTTACGGCGACGTCGAGTGCGTTCTCTTTTACGACGAGGTCGGAAACGTCGAAATCGAATACGGGATTCGGGCGACGCTCGCCGACTTGCGCCGAACCGTAAACTGGCGCAAAAAACGACTTAACGACGCGAACTTTGAGCGCGCTTGTTTCGACGAATCGTTCGCCGGGTGGACGTTGACGGAGTGTAGTTTTAACGCGCTCTTGCACGGCGGATTGGGCGGCGAGGAAAGGTTCAAGGAATGGTTGAGCCGAAATCCCGACGGTTGCAAACGCGCCGATTTTACCGACGCGACGCTCGACCGCTGTTTCTTTGACGCCGCCGCGGCGATAACGTTCGAACAGTTCGCGTCGACCCGAAGTTACCGCGAGGACAAGATTTGCGTTCATTTCTATTTTCCGCTGGACGGTTGGGATTTCGCCGGGAAGAATATCGGCGACCTCAACCGTTCGCGCGCCTTTCCGCCGACGGTTGTTTACTGCGGCGATTTGGCTTACGAGCTGAAAAAGTCGAAGCTCGACGGCGCCCGATTCGAGCCGAGTTCGAAGAATAATTATCCGAAGGGCTTGCCGGAGAAAGTTTGGCGCAACTCCCGCGCTTTCAAGGAGAAAGACTTGGCGGGCGCGACCTTTCCGGCGACGCTCGGCGGCGGCGATTTTTCCGGGTTCGACCTGACCGGCGCGACGATGTTCGGCGTTAACGCAAAACTCGACGGCGCGACGATTCGCGGGCTGAGAGTCGTCGCCGGAACCAATTACGGCAATTCGGAACGGGAGCGGATCGAGTTTCGGCGGCAACACGAATACGGCAAGATAACGAAGGAAACGATTTGCGCGACGAAAAGCTGGCGCGACAAGGACTTGCGCGACGTCGAGTTCAACTGGTTTTACGACCTGACCGGCGTCGACTTCTCCGGTTGCGACCTGCGCGGCGCGACGTTCCGCTTCGCGAAGGGGTACGGAAACGAACTGGAAAAAGCGCCGTTCTTCGAAGACGTCGACTTTACCGACGCGAAAATCGACGGTTGCCGATTTGAGGTCTTCGCGAAAGAGGGCGAGCGGAGTTGGCCGACGCTCGAGCAGATTATGTCGACCGAAACTTGGAAATCGGGCGACTTAGAACGCTTGAAAACGTGCGTCTTGCCGGACGAAGCGCAAAAAATCGTCGACCGCCGCCTCTTCGAAGCGAGTCCGGAATTCGCCGCGAAGGATTTTAGCGGGAAGGAAATTAAGTTCCGCGATATGTCCGATTGGGATTTAAGCGGTTTGAATTTAACGGGTTGCGAGATTAAGACGCGTTCCCTTTATCGAGCGAACTTTACCGACGCGATTCTCGACGGCGCGACGCTAGAGCAGAGCGACTTCGGCCTCGGCCCGATAACGACGGAGCGGCTCCTCGACCGACCGTTTTTAAGCGTCAAGACATTTATCGAGACCGACAATTATCGGCGCAAAAATTTCCGCGGATTCCGCGTTAGCGGGGACGTCCTGTTCTGGCGGGATTTTAGCTTTGTCGGGCTCGATTTAACGAACGCGACGTTTTATAGTCGGTTGGGCGGTTTTGACGAAAAGGCGTTGGCGAAATTCGATTTTACCGACGCCGAGATCGAAGGTTGCAGTCTGATTCCTTGTCTGACGAAGAAGCAAATCGTTTCGACGAAAACGTTTAAGGAAGGGCGGCTCGATTATGAAGCGGTCGATAAGTTTCGACGTAATAAAAAAATCGCCGACGAACTCCGCGCCGAGTACGAACGTTTGCAAACCGAGAAAGCGGAAAACGCGAAAACCGACGACGGCGGAAACGTTGAAAAATCGGAGGTTAAGGAGAATGACGCCGCGAGCGCGGAAGCGGCCGACGCCGACAAGAAGAAAAGTTTGGTCGGCGAAACCTTTTCCGCCGAGCTAAACGGCGGCGATTTCAGCGGATACGACTTGACCGGCGCGACGATGAAGGGCGTCGAGGGGAAACTTGACGGCGCGACGATTCGCGGGCTGAAAGTCGTTTCGTCCGGGCGCGGCGACGATTATACGAAATTCGACCCGTTCGAATGGCGGCGCGAAAACGAATACGGCAAGATAACGAAGGAAAGACTTTGCGCGACGAAAAGCTGGCAAGACAAGGACTTGCGCGACGTCGAGTTCAATCGGTTTTACGACCTGACCGGCGTCGACTTCTCCGGTTGCGACCTGCGCGGCGCGACGTTCCTGTTCCCGGGCGAGTTGAACGTCGGCGCGCCGTTCTTTGAAGACGTCGACTTTACCGACGCTAAGATCGACGGCTGCGTGTTTTACGTCTTTACGGAAGAAGACGAGCGGAGTTGGCCGACGCTCGAGCAGCTTATGTCGACCGAAACTTGGAAGTCGGGCGACCTCGAACGTTTGAAGACGTGCGTCTTCCCGGACGAGGCGCAAAAAATCGTCGACCGCCGGATTTTCGAAGCGAGTCCGGAGTTCGCCGCGAAGGATTTTCGCGGGAAGAAAATCGAGTTCCGCGATATGTCCGGTTGGGATTTAAGTGGTTTGAATTTAACGGGTTGCGTTATTGAAACGTATTCTCTTTGGGGCGCGAATCTGACCGGCGCGATTCTCGACGACGCGACGTTGCGCACGGCGAGCTATCCCGAAACCTTCGCGTCGACGCGGGCGTATCATAAGCGGTTCCTGAGCTTCGAACAACTGCTCGAAACCGACAATTATCGGCGCAAAAGTTTCCGCGGTTTGAAACTTGGGAGCCTCGAATACGGGAACTTCAGCTTCGCCGGGATCGATTGGACGAACGCGAATTTTTACGGGTTGCCGAACTACGTCTATCGCGAAAAAAAGGCGGCGCGCGATTTTACCGACGCCGAGATCGAAGGCGGCGATCTGGTCGCGACCTTGACGAAAGAGCAACTCCTTTCGACGAAAACGTTTAAGGAAGGGCGGCTCGATTACGACGAGGTCGACAAACTACGCGACGCCGACGATCAAATCGCCGACGAACTTCGCGCCGAGTACGAGCGTTTGCAAGCCGAGAAAGGGGAAAAGATCGAAAATTCGGCGCAACCGGAAACGCCGACGAAAGCGCGACCGTCGGAAAACGTTGAGGTTGCGGCGGAAGAAAAGCCGGAGGAGCGCGTTTTTTACCTCTTTTCGCCGAGTTTGACGTCGGGGTTTTCGTCGAAGTTGCGGATTGTGGAAGACCGATTCGCCAGTCGGATGTGGGCGAACGAAGGGAAACGCTATCGCGATTTGCCCGACGACGAGCAAACCGCGGCGCTGCACGAAGTCGCAGCGATCGCGACGCGTTATCTTACGCCGGCGTTTATCCCGAATTGGGAAGAGTTAAGCCTCGACGGCTTTTGGATCGACGACGGGCGCCTCGAGTTCGACCCGGTCGACGGCTACCCGTATTACGGGATTCCGGCGACGCTCGACCAGTTGCGGCGAACGAAAACTTGGCGCGAAAAAAAGGCGCGCGACGTTATTTTCGACTGCTCGCTCGAAGGCGAATCGTTCGCCGGTTGGACGTTCGAGCGTTGCTCGTTCGGCCCGCGTTATCGATCGGCAAAGCGCGACGTATTAAAGGGTTGCGACTTTGCCGACGCGACGTTGAACGGCGTTTACTTCGGGAACGACTCCGCGATAACGTTCGAACAATTCGCCGCGTCGCGGAGCTTTAAGGAGGACGAAATTTGCGCGATGTTCGGTTTTCCGCTCGGGCCCGAGTGGGATTTTTCCGGCAAAAACGTCGAGCGAAGCTCGAAGGAACCGCCCCCGATCGCGGATTCGAAAGCGGAGCTGACGACCGTCGTTAGCCGCGACTTCGACGGGAAACCGCTCGACTGGCGCCGGTACGACGGTTGCGCTTGGGACGAACGGCGCCCGAAAGCCGAACGCGAGAACTTCGGCCCGGATAAAGAGCCGATTCGCCCCCTTGCAACGGCGAGCGAGTAACGCCGTTTCGAGCCGGTTTTTAGCGAGTCTTTGAAAAGTTTGAATTGCGTTTGATTCGTTGCGGCGTCGCGGTTGTGTTTGGACGGGACGCCGTTCTTTAATATCGGCGCGGAGGGGCCGAATCGACGACGGCGGGGCGGCGGCTTGACCCGTTGTCCCGGCCGCCGTTTTCGACTTGCGCGCGTTCGGGCGAGAGCGGCAATTCTCGGCGAAAGAGTTTTCGCGGGAGCGCGTTGGCGAGAACGGCGTCCGATGGGGGCGCAATTTCGGCTTCTTGGGCTCGATTTGACGAACGCGGCGTTCTTAACGGCAAAAAAAAGCAAAAAATTTGACAAAATTTCTCTGTTTTTGAAAACCAACGCGCTTTCTTAGTCGTCCTTTGGGTGTGATGGAGAAGAACCGCTCGGTCGCCGCCGCGACGATCGCGCTTGGAACGAGCGGCGCCGAAAGCCGAACGGGAGCCGCTTCGACGGCTCGCAACGGCGGGGGAACAACGCCGTTCCGGCGCGGTTTTTATCGAGTCTTTGAAAATTTGAATCTTGTTCGATTGTTGCGTCGGCGGTTGGTCGGCGCGCGAATATTGACTTAAAAGGAGAAACAAACGATGAAACGGTTCAGGAAACGGAGTCGAGGAAGCGGGAGCGCGGTTGCGGCGGCGTTTGGTCGCGCGGTCGCGTTCGGGGTTGCGGCGCTGTTGGGCGTCGCGGTTGCGGCGGCGGAGGAGAAGAAAACGGACGGCGGCGCTCAAACGTCGGCGAACGCGTCGGTTAAGTCGGACGATTCCCGGCGCGTTTACGTCTTTTTGAGAGAGGACGCCGACGTCGAAGGTTGGAAGCGTTGGCGGGAAGCGGCGATCGCGCTCGAAAAAAAGAAGAGAAATGAAGGCGTTCTAAAGCGTTATATCGCCGAAGAAGACGAAAAGATCGCCGAGGAACAAAAGGCGTTCAAGGCGGCGCGGGAGAAACGACTTCAAGAAGTCGAACCGAGGGACTGGCGGCAAGCGCTCGAAGAAGACCGTCGAAGCGCTAGCGAACGAGCGGAAGCCCGACTCGCGCTCGAGATCGCGGCGGAATTGGAACGCGACGTCTTGCCGCAAATTGAGATCGATTGGGAAGCGGTAAGTCTCGACGGCGCGAAGATTAGCGACGAAGGGGCGTTTTACTCTCCGATTCATATGGACTTTGTTTGGACGGATAAGGAAAAGGAACCGCCGTTTTTCCCGAGTTGGCGATTCGGGATTCCGGCGACGTTGGCCGACGTCAAACGGACGAAAAGTTGGCGCGAAAAAACGCTCCGCGACGTCGGGTTCGACTGCGCGCTCCCGGGCGAGTCGTTCGCCGGTTGGACGTTCGATAATTGCCGATTCGGTTCGCGGGAAAAGCCGTTTATGTCGTTGCGTTTCAATACTTGCGACTTTACCGACGCGACGATTAGCGGCGAGTTTTGGCCGTCCGGCGCGATTACGTTCGAACAATTCGCCGCGACGCGAACCTTCAAAGAGGGCGCGAAGAGCGGTAAAAGCGAAAACGGCGAGAAGAACGAAGGCGGCGAAAACGTCGCGACGAACTTGAACGCGCCGCGGTTTCACTTTCATTTCGCCGTCGACGGTTGGGAGTTCGGCGATCTGAAAAACGTCCGAAACGAGGCCTTGCGCGGCGGATCCAAGGCGTTGCCGCTTTGGCCGGGCTCGTCCGACAACGCTTGGAACGATCGGGTTTGGCCCGACGACCCGATTTTGGCCGAATTAGCGAGGAAAGCCGATCCGAGTTCGGGTTTAACGACGACGCCGGCGGTTCTCTTCGAGCGGTTCCCGGCGAACGCGGCGACGGGTTCGACTTGGCGCGACTCCCAATATTACAAGGATAAGAGCCTTACCGACGTCGCGTTTTGCGGTTGGCTCAACGACGGCGACTTCTCCGGTTTCAACCTGACGAACGCGGTCGTTTTCGCGCCGAACGCCAACCTCGGCTTCAAACTTGACGGCGCGACGATTCGCGGGCTCCGCGTCGTCGACGGGCGCGGGGGCGAAGGCGCGATTACGAAGGAAACGCTCTATTCGACGAAAAGCTGGAAACAAAAGAACTTGCGCGGCGTTCGGTTCACTTCGGCGTTCGACCTGCGCGGCGTCGACTTTTCCGGTTGCGACCTGACCGGCGCTTACTTCGCGACGTCGCTTGAAGGCGCGAACTTCGACGGCGCGACGATAACCAAGTGCCGTTTCGAACGTTGGTGCTGGGCGGACGCGTCGGAAGACGACGATTTGTCGCAAAATGCGCTGACCGTCGAACTGCTCGAAAAGTCGGCGAACGGACGCAAGGCGAAAGAAGACGAGAATTTGGCTTGGCTCGTTAGCGTTCGGTTCCCGAGCGAGATTCAAAACCGGCTCGACCGTCGCCGTTTCGAGGCGCGCGAGGCGTTCGCGAGAAAGGACTTTTCCGGCGCGACGCTCCGCTTCCGCGATATGAGCGGTTGGGACTTAAGCGGTTTTGATTTAAGCGGTTGCGAGATTATTACGTCGTCGCTCGAAGGCGCGGACTTGACCGGCGCGACGATCGACGGGGCAACCTTTACGCAACTCGTCGGGGATAAAAAGATTAACGAACTGCAATCGTTGAGTCTTTCCAAAATGAAAGTTTTGCTGACCGGAGCGCAACTCGCGTCGACGACGAATTACGAACGCGACGACTGGCGCGGCGTTTCGTTGATCGGAAAGCTCGATTTTAACGGGTTTAAGTTCGGCAACTGGAAGGGCGCGCGAATTATTCAATACGGCGGGTTCGAGGGCGCCGACTTTACCGACGCGGAAATTTACGGCGTTTTTCACTCGACGTATCCGCGCCCGGAATATGTCGAGAAAACGCGGACGTTTAAGGAAGGGCGTTTGAATTACGACGACTTTTTCTATTCGAAAAAAGAGGTCGAGGAATTACAGCGGCGACACAAACTCTTCAAAGAGAAAGGCGCGGAAGCGTTGCAAGCCGAAGGCGACGCGTTGGAAGCGGCTCTGAACGACAAACGAGTCTTTTATCTTTACCTCAAAGACCCTCGCGACGACGCGTCGAGCGAGAACGCGCAAGTCAAGCCGGGACAACCGTTTCCTTGGGGGATTGGCGGCGACGTTGAAGCGCGAATGATCGCGTTCGACTTTGAAATCAACCGCGCCGTTCGCGAAGGGCGGTACTTGGCGCGGAAAACCGACGACGGAACGTTCAAACGTTATTGCGACGAAGAAAAAGCGAAGGGCGCGACCGACGCCGTCGCGAAAGCGAAAGCGACGGAGCGGTTGCAACGCGAGCTGGAGCCGAGCGAAGAGCAAAAAGTTCGGAACGGGTTTATTGAGAATTGGAAAAACTCAAGTCTTAACGGCGCGACGATTTCCGACGTCAACGGCTTGCGCTTCGAAGGGCGCGACCGGCTCGTTTTCGGCGTCCCGACGCCGTTCTATTACCTTGCGCGGACGATCAACTGGCGCGAAAAAAGTTTGAAGAACGTTCGTTTCCTCGGCGGATTTAAACCTTCCGATTTCGACGGTTGGACGCTTGACAATTGCGAATTTGGCGATTCGCCGAAGTCGTCCGACGTTTTGCTCGAACCTTGACGCGTCGAAAAAACGCGCTTTTTTGATTATTTGAAAACCGTTTGAAAATACTGCGGAGCGTTTCGAAAGGGCGCGTTTGATTTCTTTGAAAACGGTTTGATTTTGAGTTCGGTCGCGTCGTTGTCGAGCGAAACTCCGTCGCGTTGGGAAGGCGGCGAAGGTTTTCGCAAAACGGCGGCGCGATTTTTCAACGTCGGCGGGAATATTCGAAAAGCGACGAGAGCAATTGGGGGCGTCGGCGGGAATTTTCGAAAAACGGCGCTCGGGCTCTTGCAATCGGCGCGTCGAACCGGTATATTCTTATTAATATTAACGACGGCGGCGGCTCGGCGTCGGCGAACGTCGGGGCGGGCGTTTCGTTTCGGCGTTTTCGGGCGTCGGGCGAGGAAGTCGTCGACTCTTCAAACAGCGGCGCTGGCGGTCGCGAAATTCAACGAAAGGAACGGAAAATGGCTTTTTTATTCGGACGGAAAACCGGCGTCGGGCTCCTCTGCGCGTTGGCGGCGCTCTGTTGCGTCGGCGGAACGGTTAACGCCGACGACGTAAAGAACGGCGATTACTGGGTTTATTTCGGCACGTCGACCGGCGGAACAACGCCGGAGATGGACGAAATCGGCGTGAAGCGCTCCGAAGGGATTTACGTCGGGAAGTTCGACGCGTCGACCGGCGCCGTCGCCGATTTGCGGTTGGCGTTGAAGGCGAACAACTCCGGTTTCATCGCGACCGTTCCGGAGAAAAATTTGCTTTACTTCATCGGTTCGCGCGACCGAAACGACGGCGGCGAAAACGTTTACGCTTGCAAAGTCGACCCGAAAACCGGCGATTTGACCGTCTTGAACTTCTTGAAAACCGACGGTTCCGGCGCCTGCCACGTCTCGGTTCGACCGGACGGAAAGTTCGTCGCCATCGCGAATTACGTTAGCGGCGACTTCGTCGTTTACAAGACGAACGCCGACGGTTCGCTCGCCGCGCAAACGGCGAAATACAAAGGGCAAGGCTCCGGGCCGAACAAGCGCCGTCAAGGTCAACCGTTCGGACACGCGGCGTATTTCGCCGAATCGAACGGCGTTTGGCGCGTCCTGGTGTGCGACCTCGGGAGCGACAAAGTTTACGTCGCTCGCCTGAACGAGGAAACCGGCGCGCTCGAAGCGGAGCCGAAACTTCCGTTCCTGCAAACGCCCGCCGGCGCCGGGCCGCGCCACCTCGATTTCGCGACCGCTAAAAACGGCGATTTGGTCGTTTACGTCTTGAACGAACTCGACTCGACCCTGTCCGTTTTCCGCCCGAATTTCGAGTTCGGCAATCCCGGCGTCCTCGGCGTTTGGTCGACGATCGAGCCGGACTATCGTCAAAAATTGACCGACGAAGAGTCGCTGGTCGACGGCGAAAAGTTCACTTACGGCAATAAAACGGCGGAAATTTTCAAAGTCGCGCTTCCGAACGGCAAGACGATCGTTTACGGGACGAACCGCGGGCAAAACACGTTGGTCGCGTTCGACGCGACGGCGACGCTCGCCGACGTTCCGTTTGCCGCCGACGCGACGGTCGCGTTCCGCTTGGTCGATCGCGTTTCGACGCAAGGCAAGTTCCCGCGGTACTTTATGATCGACCCGACCGGTCGTTATCTGATCGTTTGCAACAAGAAAACCGGGACGTCGTTCGTTTTCGCGATTAATCAAGAAGACGGAACGCTGAAACCGACCGGCGCCGACGCGATCAAAATCGCTTGGGCGATGGCGGGCGGCTTCGTTCCTTGCGCCGAATGACGGCGAGCGGAGCGAGCGGGAAAACGTCGGAAAAGCCCGGTTTTTCCCGCTTGTTTGAATTGTTTGAAAATCGTCGTATAAATCAGTCTTGGGAGGCGGAGCGAGTGAGCAAAGCGGGGAAAATTTTGCAAGAAACGAAGCGTTTCGAGGCGCTTTTGAGCGAAAACTTCGGCGCGCAAGGGGCCGACTTGGCGGAAAAGACGAGCGCGGCGGCGGGGGAGTTGCCCAAGGGAATCGTCGAAAAGTTGCTTTTTCTCGCTCGGCTTCAATCGCAAGCGCAGGCCGGAGAACCGATTAGCGCGGCGGACGCGAAACAGGCCGGTTACTGGATCGCGGCGGTCCGACCGTACCTCGATTACGGCGCGGCGCGCGGCAAGAGCGACGTTCTTCGTCGGGCGGTCGGTTTGGTCGCTCTCGCGATCGCGGCTTACTACCTGTATCGCGTTTGGAAGCGTCGACTTTAAATTGTTTAGCGACTTAGACTAACAACGAAAATCGACGGAAAAAGCGTTCCGGGTTCGCGCCTCGGAGCGCTTTTTTTATCGGCGGTTTGAGCGTTTGATTAAGGGGACGGCGAAAAAAATTGCGGAGGTTGGACGCCTGGCGTCCTACCTCGAGTTGACGTCGGAAAAATTTGGGAGGATAATAGTAAGTCGAAAGACGCGGGCGCCCGAAAAGCGTCGGCGTCGGCGACGTTTAGTTTTTAATGAAAAGAAAACGGCGAGCAAAATGGCGAGCGGAGTAGAGTATCGGGAAATTAAAGGGCGCGACGAGAAGATTCCGGTTTTTCGGAACCTTTCGCGGAGCGTCGTAAAGCGCGGCGCGGACAAAATTTATTGGCGAATGAAAGCGACGGCGGACAAGAGTTTGGGAAGCTGGAACGACGTCGTTTGGCTCGACTGCGAAACCGGCGACGTCCGCTTCGGCGAACGTTTTGTAAGGGAAGGCTGGCGCGACGTTTACGACGACGAGATCGTGAGCGCGAAGCGGTGGAGCGAAAAAAATTTCGAATATAAATATCCGAGCCGGATTGCGTATAAGCCCCCTTATTTCTCGGAGCCGTATTTCTTGACGCCGTCTTGTCCTCCGCCGTCTTGGAATCCGTTCGATAAAGAGTTTCGGTATTCCGACGAACCGTTCGCTTATCTGCGAGCGCGAAAAGTCTGGGACGCGTCGGTTTACGCTTGGCCGTTGGGCGTCTTGAGCGAATGGCGCGGGCCCGACGCCGAGATCGAACCGCGTTTGGCGGCGCGCTTGACGGAGGCGGCGGAGTTCAACTTCGGACTTGGTTTCGACGGGCCCGAGGAGGAGGCGGAAGACGACCCGTTTTTGAAGAACGCGAACGAAATTATTCGGTTTTACGAGGCCCGCGAGGCGTTTTGTCGCAAGAAAGCGGAGGAAGCGCGGAAAAACGACGCGTCGGACGGCTCCGGTTTCGATGACGACGAAGACGAAGACGACGAAAACGAGTTTCAATATTGGGACAACGACGCGTCGTTTGAAAATTGGCGCAAAGAAGAGAAAGCGAACGAAGAAAACGACGAAAACCGTTTCGATTATTGGGATAACGACGAGTTCGCGGCGGAGGAAAAAGGGAAATACGTTCCGAAAAAGAAGAAGGCGACGAACGAAAAAAAGCTCGCGAACGAGAGCGAAGAAACTGACGAGCGCGACGTCGCGGTTTACTGGAACGCCGAGGAAGTCAAGAGGTTTTGGAAGTTTTGGATCAACGAGGAAATCGTCGACGGAGAGCCGTTGAGAATTTTCTTTTACGGCGTCGGGGGGGGATTTGAGAAGGAGGAAGAAGCGAAAAGAGCCAGACTTAGCGAAGAGGCGCGAACCGTCGTGTTTCATTCGAAGAGCGAGGAGCGGCTCCGCGCTTTGCAACGAGGTTTTGAATTTTGGAACAATTGGTGGTCGTCGAATCAAGAACCGGTTTTTCTCGGACGTTTGAACGAGTTGATCGCCGTCGCGAAGGCCGGAACGTCGGGACGAACGGCGCCGCCGAAGAGCGTCGAGGCGGAAAACGGCGAAACCGTCTTCGATTACGGAGCGGAGCGCTCCGACGCGTTTTCGGACGATTGGCGGGAGCGGCTTCCGTCGCTAATCGCTTTCCGTTACGACTGTTATCGAGCGTATTTCGACGCGGCGAAAACCGTTTACGCCGCCGTCGTCGGGACTCCGGTTCGCAACATGAAGAAACTCGGCGTTTGGGTAACGCCCGGCTGCGATACGACGGCGCTTTGCGCGGAGCGACCGTCCGAGGGCGCGAACTGGTTGAAATTGGGAACGATCGCCGATTTTTACGAGCTTAAACGCGGCGAATACTGGGGTTCGGGAGTGCAAAAAAAGAAGAAAATCGAGAAACGGCGCGACGCGTGGCATTGGTTGGCGGGAGAAATTTCGCGGCGTTTGGAAGCGGCTTTGAACGCGAAAAAATAACGACGTTTGAAATGTTTGAAAATTGAGCGGTTTTGGGCGAGCGTCCTTAGAACCGGAAAAACAACG
>JAZQAP010000287.1:0-2731 GCA_045545275.1 Thermoguttaceae bacterium
TGGGGGGTGGCGAGTTCGGTATTCTTTTGCGGGAGGTTCGGGGCGAGGTCCGCGACGGCGGCTTCGTAAGTCGTCGCACCGCCGGTCGCGGCGTCCAACCCTTTGACGCGCTCGGTCATTTTGTCGGCGAGACCGGAGAGGTCGGCGTGTCCGTCGCCCAAACCGGCGAAACGGGCGACGTCCTTCGCCTTTTTGAACGAGGCCGCCCAACTCGAGTTTTCGCTCGTCGCGTTTTGAAGGTCGCTTTGAACTTGCGCGAGTTCTTGTTTTTTCTCCGACAACCCTTTAAAACCGAAATAGGTCGTTACGCCCAGTATTAACGTCAAGACGATAAACACGATGAGGGTAATGACGACGCCCTGCTGATTTCGCATGTGTGAGGCCTTTCCTTCCGCGGCTGCAAGCCGGAATAACGAACGCTCCCGACGACGTCTCGCGACGCCGACGCGACGGCGCGTCGGCGCTTAAACGGTCGCCCAGCCGTCGAAAATTTTTCTTTCTTGCTCGCCCGTCGCCGCGCTCCGTCGTTACTTTGCGCGTCGGACGTTTCGAGGGCGCAATCGCGCCTATTATCGATTTTAAATAAATCGCCCGTCGGCGTCAACGATATTCTCTCAAAATCGGAAATTTGTCGAAAAATATTCCAATCTTTTTCGCGTCAATTCGCATATTCGGAATATTGCGAACGTTCGACGTCGTTAGCCGCCGCGACGCTTAAAAAGGCGCCGCGCCGTCGCCGCCGTTCGCGCCGTTCGACTTTGCCGGTTTCAACGACTTTTCCGGCGACGCTTTCGACGTTTTTTCGGGTGTTTTCGCCGTTTTGAGAATCGCGCGAATCTTTTCGAGCCGCCGCCCGATTTCCTTCTCCGCGCCGCGGTCGGTCGGGCGATAATATTCCCGTTCGACGCCGAGATAATCTTGCGCCGCGATCGCGTCCGGCGCGTCGTGCGCGTATTGATAACCGACGTGTCCCAACTCTTTCGCGCCCCGAAAATGCGCGTCGCGGAGGGCTTTCGGAACCGGCAAAATTCGCCCGGAGCGAACGTCGTCGATCGCTTCGAAGATCGCCGTCGTCGCCGCGTTCGACTTCGGCGCGCAAGCCAAGTAAGCGACCGTTTGCGCCAAGTTCAGTTTGCATTCGGGAAGCCCGACCATCTCGCAAGCGGTCGCGGTCGCGACGGCCAACGGAAGCGCGCTCGGGTCGGCGTTTCCGACGTCTTCGCTCGCCAAAATAACGAGTCGGCGCGCCAAAAAGCGGACGTCTTCGCCTCCTTCGAGCATCTTCGCGAGCCAATAGATCGCGGCGTCCGGGTCGCTTCCCCGGATACTTTTAATCAGCGCGCTGATCGCGTCGTAATGCGAGTCGCCGTCGCGGTCGTAAGCGACCGTCCGCCGCTGCACCGATTCCGCCGCCAACTCTTTAGTAAAGATAATCGGCTCGGTCGGAATCGGCGGCGCGTCGAACGGCGCGTTCGCGTCCGCTTCCCCGAGCGACGAAAGAACCGCGACTTCGAGCGCCGAAAGCGCCCGGCGAGCGTCGCCGTCGCAGATCGCCGCGACGTAATCGAGCGCGTCTTCCCGCAACTCGATCGGATAGGCGCCGAGCCCCCGTTCGCGGTCGGTCGCGGCGCGGCGCAAAAGCGTCTTGACGTTTTCCTCCGAAAGCGGTTCGAACTGAAAAACGCGACTCCGGCTCAAAAGCGCGTTGTTGACGGTAAAAAACGGGTTCTCCGTCGTCGCCCCGATCAGCGCGACGACGCCCTGTTCGACCTCCGGGAGAAGAACGTCTTGCTGCGCTTTGTTGAAGCGGTGAATTTCGTCGATGAAGAGAATCGTTCGCGTCGCGGAGACCGACAGGCGTTCGCGGGCTTGAATCAGCGTTTCGCGCAACTGCTTCACGCCGTCCGAAACCGCGCTCAATTGCCGGAAAACGCAGCGGCTTTCCTTCGCCAAGAGGTAGGCGAGCGTCGTTTTACCGACGCCGGGCGGGCCGTAAAAAATCGCGGAGCCGAGCCGGTCGGCCTTCAAGAGGCGGCGCAACAGCTTCCCTTCGCCGAGAAAACTCTCTTGCCCGACGAACTCCGACAACCGACGCGGCCGCATTCGCGCGGCCAACGGGAGCGCTCGCATTCGGTTTTCGCGCTCCGACGCTTCGAACAACGACGACAAACGTTTCCTCCCGTTTCGCTCGACGGCGTTCGCCGCCTCAAAAAACCTTTTTTCTCAATTCAATCGTCGTCCGCCGCAAAAAACAAACGGCGCGACGTTTTTCGCTCGGACGACGCGGCGTTTTTTTTCGACGTTCGACGCCGTTAACGTTTCTCGACGTCTTTTTTGACGCCGTTTTGAAATTTCGCGCTAAAAAACCAGTTTTTCGCGAACGTTCGGAACGTCGGAGTCGAGCTTTTGCAACAGTTCGAGGTCTTCTTTCGACCAAGATTTCGGAAGCGCGACGGCGCATTCGACGTAAAGGTCGCCCGGTTTTTCGCCGTCCGGCGCGACGCCCAGCCCCTTCAAGCGCAACCGCGTTCCGGTCGTCGCGCCCGGCGGAATCGTTACCGCGACCGTTCCGCGCGGCGTCGGAACGTCGACTTTCGCTCCAAACGCCGCTTCTTTCAGCGTTATCGGCGTTTTGACCGTCAAATCCTTGCCGAAACGCGAATAAAACGGATGCGGCGCGATCTCGACTTCCAAAATAACGTCGCCGCTCGGGCCGCCCGCGACGCCGGGC
>JAZQAP010000288.1:0-2579 GCA_045545275.1 Thermoguttaceae bacterium
CGCCTTTTGGATGGCGGCGCCGATCTTTTCCGGGGCGAAGCGCGCGCGGCGGCCGTCTCGTTTGACGATATATTCGATCGTTTCGATCGCCGTTTGAGGAGGATTTTTCAGTTTAATCATCGTTTGCGCAGCAGTCTCGGAAATAACAGACATTATTATTTGATAACAATCGTTTTTCAGGTTAACGCGTCGGATTTCTCGCTTTGTCGCGTGAAACAAAGCGAAACGCTACGTTCGAAGCGCGAACCGCCGATTAGGGGCGGTTTCGGGCCGATTTTTTCGCGTCTTCGAAATCGAGGTACATCATACTGGCTTGAACGCCGCGATTGTTTTGATATTTGCCGCCGTCGTAGGGGACGTAGTCGCCCTCGATGGTGTGATAGTAAATCTGGCAAATCTCGACGCCGGCGTAGACGCGAATCGGTTGAACGCAATGGAGTTCCAACGTCCAAAAACCTTTGAATCCGACGTCGCCAAAACCGGCGGTGATGTGAATCGACAACCCGAGGCGACCGACCGACGAACGGCCTTCCAACATCGGAACCAGCGTTTTCGTTTCGGTGTACTCGACCGTGCGGCCTAGGTAAACTTTGCCGGGTTCGAGGAGGAGACCTTCCTCCGGAATCGCGATTTCGCGGTACGAGTTGGGCGTTTTCATGTCGAGTTCCGGCCCGTCGTAGACGAGCAGTTCGTTATGAAGACGCAAATTGTAGCTATTCGGGTTCAAGCGCGAACGGTCGAAAGGTTCGACGACGATGTTTCCATTCGCAATTTCTTTTTCGATTTCGAGTCCGGAGAGAATCATCGGCGTTCCTTCGCGGTTGGGGCAAACGAAAAATGGTAAACTTTTTCGGTTTTGTCGACCGAATCGCGGCGTTTTCTTCAGCGTTTTCGGCAAGTTTTCGCGATTATCCGTTCGCCGAGGCAAACGACGCGAGCTTGCGAAAACGCGTAAAATAAGACGACGATAACGATTAGGGCAAGTTTAAGCCTTGCGCAAAATAAAAGTTGCGCGCAATCGTTATATAGCAAGTCAAATTTTCGGGACGCTTTATTTAGCGTCCTTTTCCTTTAACTAAGCAAATTCTATCAAATTTTATTTTCTTGTAAAGGCTTTTTTTTCCGCTTCCGTTGTGTTAAAATAGTGTTCGACGTCGCGCCGCGAGACGATCGAATCGGCGCTTTATCGCGGTAATTACCGCGTTTACCGTCTAGCGTTTCGTTTCCCCAAAACGTCCGAGAAAAAATCAAATTTTTTTTGAGCCGGTAAAAAACGGCCCTTGCGAATTCCGTTCGTTTTTGCGAGCGTCGGTAAAATTAACGGAACGAAACGAAAATTGTCTTTTCGGGCGAAAATCGGCTTGTCGCGCGGGAGTTTTGACGCATTTTTGGGGGTGGGAATTGTTTTTTGCTATTGTTATCAAACAGAATTTTGGTTTGGACGCCAATAGAACGAGGGGAAAATGACGAAATTGGGAAGGAGGCGACTTTATTTCGCGCTTTGCAATATCGCGAGCGTCGGGTTCGGTTTCGGAATAAGCGCGACAAACGTTTCGCCGACGTTTGCGGAGCCTTGCCGCGTTGCGACGGAGGCCGATTTTAACGTCGGCGCGGGAACGCCTAGCGTCGAGACGTCGGTTTCGGTCGATTATGAATGCGAAAATAACGGAAATAACGAGACTTTAACGCTAGCGTCGGAGAGCGCGCCGCTCGATTTGTCGCCCCTTCCGACCGGCGAAGAAAAACTCGCCGAGCCGATTCCGCACTTTCCGAACCGAACGGCGGCGTTCGTTTGGCGCAACTGGAACCTCGCGACGCTCGAAGCGATGGCGCGAACGCTCGACACTACGCCGGAAAAGATTGCGCAAATTGCCGAATTTCTCGGGTTGCCGCCGTACAAAGCGCCGACGTGGGAGCCCGATCGCGTCTACATTACGCTAACGCGACGGAATTGGTCGATTTTGCCTTACGAGCAGTTGCTGACGCTCCTCGATCTCGCGCCGACCGAGTACGCCGAAAAGCTCCGCGAAGACGATTTTCTTTGGGTTAAATTGGGACGTTTGAAGCCGGTTTGCGAAACTTTGCGGTTTGAGGAGCCGAGCGAAGCCGACGTCGCCGCGATGCGCAAGATAGCCGCCGACGTTCGCCAAACGCTCGGGAACGAACTCGACGCGCCGGAAACGCCCCGTTTCGCGTTTCTCGACGAACTCGGAACGGTCGACGGTCGAGAAACGGCGAGCGAAAACGAACAAAACGCGCAAAATTTACAAAACGGGCAAGACAAAGAAACTCGGCAAAACGGCGAGGGCGTCGCGAAAAAGGAATCGCGGTTCGAAATTTGCTATTTGCACTCGTATTTCGCGGTCTTCGGCGACCCGTTGTTGCAGGACGACGCGAAACTTTGCCCGGACGGCTTGCTCCAAAAGTTGAGCGAACGGGGAGTGAACGGCGTTTGGTTGCACGCGCTCCTGCGAGATTTGGCGCCGCCGACCGCCGAATTTCCGGAATTGGGCGCGAAATCGGACGTTCGTCGCGCGACTTTGCGCAATTTGGTGAAACGAGCGAAGAAATACGGGATC
>JAZQAP010000289.1:0-6917 GCA_045545275.1 Thermoguttaceae bacterium
CCAAATCGTTCGTTTACCGGCTCTTCCGTTCGAGCGTTCGAAGAGCGACTTTGCGTCGCGGGCCTCCCGAATCAGCGCGAAGACGGTCGAGCGCGTCGCGCCGCCGACCCGCAGAACGACCGCCGCGGTCAGTCGGTCGATCAAATCCGGATGAACGGTCGGCTCCCAAACGGCTTCGGCGATTTCGCGACGAAGCGCCGCGACCTTCGGCGACGCGAAGTCGACCAACAAGCGAACGTCGGCGACGTCCGGGCGACGCTCCGGCTCCAAACCCGGTTGCGTCTCGGCGACCGAACGCGCGTCGACCGCCGCTTGCGTCCCCGCTTCCAAATCTTTCGCGGGTTTATTTATTGTTTTATTTTTAATATATTTATTATTATTTATTTCTTCTAAAGGCGTCGCGACCGGTTCGTTCTCGTTCGGCTCCGGCTTCGCCAACCGCGATCGATCGCGAACCTCCGCAACCGTCGGCGCGATCGCCGGATTTCGCGTCGCCGCGAACGCTCGAAGGGCCGCCTCCCGCTCCGCGTCGCAACGCTCGGAACCGCCGGCGTCGGCGTATTCGCCGCGTTGCGACCGGGCGTCGAACTCGTCGGCAATCCGCCGCGATTCGGCGTAAAGCTCGCAGACGCGCGAATCCATCGCGTCGTGTTCGTCGTCGGAAAACCCATCCGGCGGAAACCTGTAACACCTTACGTTCCAAGCGATAGCTTCGTAATCCTTCGGCCAAATCGCTCGACGCAACGCCTCGGCGAACGGCGACCGCGCAAGGAGCGCGTCGGCCCGCTCCGCTTTGCTCGGCGCCGTTTGCGACGTCGCGTCGGTTTCCGTCGCCGTTTTCGTTTCCGTTTCCGAAACGGCGTCGGCGACAGAAGCGGCGTCCGCGCGAAGTTGAGCGAGCGCGTCGCGACCAACGGGAGTGGAAACCAAGTTCGCGCGGAAGCGCGGGCCCGGAACCGCGCGGTCGCGGTCGGCGAACGACTCGACGCCTTTTCCGAACGCCGCGTCGAAAAGGGGCGTCGCCGGTTCCGGTTTCGGCGCGGTCGCGTCGACGTTGAAGCGGTTCGGCGCCGGTTGGTAAACGAGCAGGTCGAAGCGGCCCCGTTCGCGACGCGGCGCGACCGCCAACACGTCGAGCTTTTCCAGCTCCTTAACTCGTTTGCGGACTTGCGATTCCGACAACGCGACGCCGAATCGCGCCGCCGTCGTCCGGAGCGACGCAAAGTCGACGTCGGCGAACGTTCCCGGCGCCTCGTCGAGCGCAAGCCAAAGCGCCGCGAACAACGCCTCTTTCGTCCCCGACGCTAAAATCAGCGAATACAACGCCTTCATTCTCGTGTTCCTTTCTAATCGACGAGCGCGACGTCTTGAAGCGTTTCCGGACAAAGTTCCAACCAATGTTTTCGTTCGACCAACGACTCCCAATAGCGAACGCAAACTTCGTCTTCCTTTCGCTCGCCGAACAAACCGGAGCGCGACGCCTTGTCGATAATCGATTTTCGAACGGAGCCGCCGGTTGAGAACGGCTTCATAAAATACGATGCGACGTCGCCGCTCTCGTCGACGATAAAAATCAACGCCGACGCCGACGTTTGCGCGCCGACGTAATACTTCGCCGCGATTATCGCTTCTTTAACGCGTTTCCTTTGCATTCTCGTTTTCCTCTTCCTTCAACTCCGCCGCGTCCGCGAAAACTCGCAACGCAGAACTTCGCGGGCCCCGTCTTCTTCGACGCCGAAGCGCTTCAAGTTGTAATTTCCGTTTTGGTAAACGCCGACGAACCGGCCTTTAAACGGCCCGCGAACGCCGCCGACTTCGAGTTCCGCGTCGATTTCGACGAACGCCCGCTCCGGCGCCGTCGCTTTGACGTAATCCAACGCGCTCAAAACGTCGGTAAAGCGTTCAAATTTAACGTCTTTTTCTTTTAGCGTCATCGTCGCGCCTCCGCCGAACGCTCGAAGCGTCCGAACTCCCAGTCGTCGCGTTCGAAGTCGCGGCGCGTCAGCCGGTGATAGCGGACGTACTCCGAGCGGCGGCCCGTCGCGGGATTGAGGTATTCCGTTACGCGTTCGATTCCGGAATGAGTTCTAAGGCCAAGTCGATAGTATTCGCGGTCGGCGTCGGGCGGGCAATAACCGCCACGCTTCCAAGCGGTTTTCCCGGCGCGCAAACCGGGGATAATTTCTTCAAGTTTCATCGTTTTTCTTCTCTTGTTTGTCGACGTTCGCGGCGATCAGCAGGACGGGCGCGTCTTCAAGCGGTTCAAAGTCGCGGTCGCATCGGACGGCGCCGACGGCGAACTCGCTCCCGTCCGGAAGCCGAATCGCGACGGGTCGGTCGACGGCGTAAACGGCGAGCGCGCGTCGCAAGTCGCCGAGGTCGACGAAGGGGCCTTGGCGGCGGCGTTCTCTCATTGCCGTCGCCTCCGGTTCGGTCGACGCGACGTTTAAGGTCGTCGAATTCGGCAAGTTCGACAAAATCGTCGGGGGCGCGCAAGACGGTCGTTTCGGGGTCGCCGACATTGGAATCGCCCGAGCCGCTCGTTTCGAAACGACGCGCTTCGAGCTGAACGCGCCGATCGGCTTCCTCAAGTTTTCGGACGCGCCAAACGAGATCGTCAAATTCGCCGGGGTCGACAAAGTCGTCGCCTTCGAGTTTGTCGACGCGATATTCGAGTCGCTCGAGGTTGTCTTTTTCGGCCAACTCGTCGACGTCGGGAAGGCGCGCTTCGCAACGTTCGACGTCTTTCGTCAACTTATCGACACGACGCCGCAAGTCGTCGCCGTCGAGTTCGAGTTCCTCGACGCGGTATTTTAAATCGTTCATTTTTCCCTTCCTTGTCGTTAAAAACGGGAGCGTTCGCCGACACCGTTAATCTTGAAAATTCAAATGTTGCGTCGCGGCGACGTCGATTAGCGAAAGCGCGCCGTCCAATAACGTCGGCCCCAACGGTCGACGGCGACTCCGGCGCCGACGCGGGTATAATACGGGTTTAGCATCTCGGCGCGGTGTCCGTCGGAGTTGAACCAGTCGACGACCGTTTCGCTCGGCGTTTCTTGCCAAGCGGCGCAAATTTCCGGAAACGGCGACGCGCCGTGAAAGCTGTCGCCCGCTCGCGCCATTACCGCCGACCAGTCGCGCGAACCGGCGGCAAGTTCCGCGTCGAAAACGAGCGGTCGCAAGCCGTTGCGTTCGCGAACAGCGTTGATTTCCGCCTCGACGGCGCGGGCCTCCGCTTCAGCGTCGAACGGTCGCGGCGGCGCGATCGGCGCGGACGGCGGCGCCCAATATTGCGGAGCGAACGGACGCGGCGTCCAAACGCGGGCCGGTCGCCAAAGCCGACGGAAGAATTGCGCTTCCGCCGGTTGAGTCGCCGCGACAAACGCAAGCGCCGCGACGACGCAAATTAGAAACCGTCGCGCCTTCATTCGCCCGCCTCCGCTTCCGCCGCGTCGACGCTAAACGACGTCTTATCGCCAACGTTCGCCGGTTTCAACGCGTCGCCTATTTCGACGTTGAACGCCGGTTTGACGCAAGCGGCCTTCCAACGTTGCTTCGGCTCCGGCCCGGCCCCGCCCCAAAAGAGCGACGACGCGGCCTCGGTCGCGTTTGCAACCGCTTCTTTCGCAAGGGGAAGCGCGGCGGCTTGCGTCATTCCGCCGTTTTGAAGCGCGTCGCAAAACGCCGACGTTTTATCGGCGACGTTCCAAGGGCGAAGGAGTTCGTTCGGCGGGAAAACCGCGTTCGCCGCCTCCAATATTTGGCTGAACGTCGCGGCGTCGCGACGAATAAACGGAAGCGAAACGCGACCGTAAAACTTGCCGAGCTTCAAAAACGCCTCCGGATCGACCGTCGCCGTCTCCGGTTGCACGGCGTCGCGCAAGTCCGATTCCCGTTCCTCTTGGTCGCCGAAGTCTTCGTTCGACGACGCCGCGTCGTTCGACGTTTCGTCGTCTTTTTGCGACGCGCCGCCGCTCATCGCGTTCGCCAAGTAATTGTCGACGGCGAACTTTTCGTCGTCGGTTCCGAGCGCGGCGAGAACGCTAAGCGCAAGTCCTTGAACGGATTGATGATAATATCGACGAATATCGGCGACGCGACGCGGCGTCGGAAGCGTCAAAACTTGCGTCAACAGGCTCGCCTTCGCTTCGGCGAGCGCGACGCGAACGGCGGTTTTCGACGCCGCCTCAACGAACCGCGCAAGTTCGGCGCCCGCGTCGACGTCGTTCGGGAGCCAGCAAACGAACTCGCCGTCGTCGTAATGCGTTACCGTCTTCGCTAAACCCGGTCGTTTCGGCGTTTCGCCCGTTTCTTCCGGACGTTTCGTCGACACGACGTCGCTTTCCTCGTCCGGCGTTTCGTCGACTCCGGCGCGGGCGGCGTCGGCGATCGTTTCCGCGTCGACGTTAGACGACGTCGCAATCGGCCCGAACGCGGCGAATTGCGCCCAGTGCGACTTTTCGTCGACGTCGAGCGGCGCGACGTTCGCGTCGGCGTCGGTTTTGCCGTTATCCTTGTCGTTATTGTCGTTATCGCGTTGCTTAAACGTTTGAGAGATCGCGACCATTAGGGCGTCCTTTCCGTTGTTTTAAGTCGTTGGTTGAACTGAGTTGGGTCGGCGATTTAAACCGAACCGACGCGCGACAGACGTTAGCGCTCCGCCGCGCGAAACGAGACGCCGACGACGACAACCGGTTCGTCGTCGTTCGGCGAGTAAACGAGATCGGCGTCGAGTTCGGCGCTCGTTCGGAAACGGCGCGTCGACTCGGCGACGAAGGGCGGCGGTTCGCGCGACGTCGACGTCGAGTCGCAAGTCGCGCACCCGCAAGCCCCGACGACCGACGCGAAAAGCGCCGTCGCCAAAATTAAACGTTGAAATTTCTTCATTTAAAAATCTCCTTCGATTCCCAAGGGGGGGGCGCGCGGCTCCGGAACGTCGTTTGTCTCGCGACCCCGGTTTCCGCTTAGTTTTCGCAAGTTATTCGCTCAACGTCGGTTAAGCGAACGGGAAACGAAGGATTAAAAAACGACCGTCAAGCGGTCAAAGAACGCGCCGCCGTTTCCGACGACGCGCCCTCTCTTCAAGGAAGGAAGCACAGGCGCGGCTTATATTTAGCGAGCGAGTCGACGCGCAAAACTTGGCGCTCGTCTTCGCCGTCGGTCGCCCCTCGGCGTTTGTCTCGAAGCGTAAAAAAGGGACGCGGCGAATTTGAAAAAAGGAGCCGCCGCCTTCTCTCGGCGACTCCCGGGCTCCCGCCCTCCCTCCGGCGACGCAAACCGCGCCGCCAAAAGGTTTAGTCGGTTGCGTCAAACGTTCGCCGGTTTAAGCGTCTCGGTCTTCGTCAAGACGACGACTTCGGCGTCGGTCGCGGCGCCGCCGGGCGCTCCGGGCCCGCGCTACCGCGCGAACTCGGTTTCCGTTCCCGGTGGTCCCAAGTTATTCGCTCCACCTTGGTTAAGCGGTCGCCGGTTTGAGCGTTTCGGTTTTCGTCAAGACGACGACTTCGGCGTCGGTCGCGTCGACCTCGTTCGCTCGTCCGTTCTCGGAGATCGAGAGGCAAAGGAGCCGCCCGTTTTTGACGCGAACGGCGTCGACGATGACGCCGCGAGTCGCGACGGTTTTCCCGGCGAGGAGCGCGTTAAAAATTTTGAGCGCGGTTTCGGACATTTCGTTAGTTCCTTATTTGACGTTGGTTAGGTTGCAAACGAAACGAACTCTAGAGTTCGTTTTGAAGTTCGAACGACGGCGGCTTCCCTTTCCGTCTCGGCGTTCAGTAAACGCGCCGCCGTCTCCGACGACGCGCCTGTCGCAAATGCGTTGACGCGGCTTAATTTAACGAGCGAGTCGACGCGCGGCGCTCGGCTTCGCCGTCGACCGTCCCCCAACGCTTGCGCGAAGTGCAATAAGGGGACGCGGCGAAATAACGTCTTTTGTTCAAGGGGCAAGGCCCGCCGCCGCGAGTTTTTCGACGGCGGGCCCGATGGAGGTTTTCCGTTTCTAAGGAACGACGCGCCAGGAGTCGCGCCGCCCCAAAGCAAGCGGAAGCGCGCTTATATTTAACGAGCGAGTCGACGCCATCGGGAGCGCTCGGCGACGCCGTCGTTCCCCCGGGACGAAAAAACGCAAAACTAAAGGGGCGGCGTCCGCGACCGTCAAGCGGCGGTCGCAAGTTCGGCAAAATATACGTTTAATCGCGACGGCGCGTTTCCGACGCGTTGAAGCGGCGTCGCCACATATGCGCCGGGTTGAGCCACTTCTTGACGCGATCGATCGCTTGGAACCCGTCGTTCGCGACGACGTTCCGAAAGACCGCGACCGGGTTCGACTCCGGCGCGTTGCGGTCGGTAACGACAACTTCGAAAACGCGGTCGTCGGCTTGGGTTTGCGTTCTCGCTTGCGTCATCGCGGCGTCCTCCGGGCGTTCGGCGTTTTGAAGAGCGCGTCGCGTTTCGCCAAGGCGGCTTCGACGCGGCGATCGATTTCGCTTTGTCGTCGTCGAACCTCGACGCGCGGCGCTCGTTGCGACGCTAAAAACGCTTCGAACGCCGACTTGCGAACGTAGAACGCGCCGTCGATTTTGAGCGCGTCGAGTCGCAAGCCGTCGGCGACGCCGAAGAGTATCCAGCGTTCGATTTTCGACTTCGACGGTCGCGACCCGGCGGCGAAATATTCGCGCCGCAACGCGTTGACCGAATAAAGCGGGTCGTTTTTATCGGACATTAAAACGCCTTTCGCCAAGGGGTTAGGTTCCGCGCCGGGTTCCCGACCGACGCGGAACGGTGAAACGAGCAAGCAAGAAATTTCGCGTTTTTCGAGCTTCGTTTTCCGTCGTTGTTTTAACGTTGGAGTTGGTTTTCGAAACTCGCCGGACGCTCCGGCAAAACCCGCGACGGCGGTTAAACCGTCGCGGCTCGCG
>JAZQAP010000290.1:0-1553 GCA_045545275.1 Thermoguttaceae bacterium
GCGGCGGTTGCGAACGGGCGTTAAAAAACGGAGTCGGCGGGAAACCGGCTCCGTTTTTTCTTCGTTTCGCGACGTCGGCAAACGAACGCGAACGCTCGAACGCTAAAAACCGTCGGCTCCTTGACGGGCGCGGAGGACGAACGCGTCGAGCCCTTGCTCTTGGCAGACGGAAATAATTGTTTGAATGAAACCGGTTTCGAGCTGTTCGTCGCCGCGAACGATAATCGTTACGTCCTTGGCGTCGACGCGGCGAATCGCCTTCAAAACGCGGAGTTCCTCTTTCAGCGCTCCGGCGAACGACGACGTTTCGGGCGCGCCGCCGTCGTCGAGCGAACAGGGGAGCGTTCCGAGCAAAAGGGAACGGTCGCCGAACGCTTGAATCGCGATCTGCTCCGGCGGCGCGGCTTCCGGCGGCTGCGCCAATTCGCTGACCGGAAGCGCAATCTCTTCGTTTTGCTCCGCTTGCGAAAAGTTCATCACCAACGTGAAGAACGAAATCAGGAGGAAAACGACGTCGATCATCGACGTCATATTCGGCGCGGCTTCTTTCAACCGCGGGCGGACGCGTTCTTTGCTCATTTGACTGTCTTGCGTATGTTAACTCGCTTCGAAGGCGGAAGAAAAGCGAAAAAGGGGAACGACGCGGCGTCGTCGGAACCAAACGTCGCGTCGACGCCGGAAAAAGCGCGACGCGACGGAAACGGCGGCGAACGGCGGTTTACGACGGCGAACCGGTCGGGCGTTGCGGCGGGGTCGACGGATTTTTCGGCGCGCCGACGTTGGCGAAACGGCCCATCAGGTTCTCCGAAAGAACCGAAACGTCGAGCATAAAGCGAGCGAGGCGGTTTTTGAGGAAGTCGAACGCGAAGAGCGCCGGAAGCGCGATCGCGAGACCCAGCTCCGTCGTAAAGAGCGCGGTCGCGATACCTTCGGCCAACTTTTGCGGAGACGGCGCCGCGCCCCCCGCCGCGATCGCTTGGAACGACGCGATCATCCCGACGACCGTCCCGAAGAGCCCGATCATCGGCGCTAAGTTGCCGATCAACGCGAGATAGCCGATTTGGTGTTCAAGCCGCATCGTCTCTTCCTCTTGAACGTCGCGCATCGCTTGCTCCGCTTTCGCGTATCCGGCGGACGTCTTCGAGAGCCCGACCGCGAGCGTTTTGCCGAGAATCGATTCGTCGTCTTTGGCGAGTTGATAAGCGTCTTGGAAACGGTTTTCGTCGAGGAGCGCGCCGAACTTCGTCGCCAACTCTTCCGGCGCGACGACGTCGCGTCGCAACGCGAGGACGTTGACGACGATCAGCGCGACCATCGAGAGCGAAAGAACCGAGAAAACGAGCGTAAAGAAGAGCCCGAGCGAGCGGAACATCCAAACGAGGTAATTTTCGCCTTTGGGGGCCTCTTCGCCGTCGGCGGATTCGGCGCCGGACGCGGCCGCGTCGACGGCGGCTCCTTCGGCGGGCGCGGCGCCGGCGTCGGCGGCGGGGGCCGGAGCGGCGGGCCCGGGCCCGGCCAGGCCGGGGCCCACCGGGCTTTGGGAGACAAAAGCT
>JAZQAP010000291.1:0-2352 GCA_045545275.1 Thermoguttaceae bacterium
AAAGAGACGAAAGCGGCCCAAAATAGCGAAGTCCCGGAAGAGACGGAAGCGACTCAAAATAGCGAAGTCCCGGAGGAGACGAAAGCGGCCCAAAATAGCGAAGTCCCGGAAGAGACGGAAGCGACTCAAAATAGCGAAGTCGCGAAAGAGACGGAAGCGACTCAAAATAGCGAAGTCGCGAAAGAGACGGAAGCCGCCCAAAATAGCGAAGTCGCGGAGGAGCCCAAAACGGCGCTCCGCCTTTCGGAAGAACCGACGCCGTCCCGTTCCCAGCAACGACTCGCCCAAATCAAAAGCGATCTCGCCGCTTGGCGGTCGGCGTTTAATCCGCGCACGGCGAGCGTTACGCTCCCTCCGACTCGAACGCTCCGTTACGCGCTCGGAATCGCGCTGGAACTCCTCGTTTGCCCTCCTTGCGCGCTCGTCGCCGCCTATTTTTTCACGCGAGCCCTACGCGCCGACCGTCGCGCCCGTTACTACGCGGCGATGAACGAAACGGAAAAAGCGCGGCTCGCGCTCGGCGTCGGCCTCGGCGTTTTCGCTCTAACGCTTTGCGCGTTCATGTATTACGTTCATTCGCACGAAATTCGCGACTCGGCGGCGCCGACGTTTAATCGCCTTTTTCGTTAACGGCGCGTCCTCCGCGTTCGTTCCAAGGAACGTTCGGTTCGACGAACGCCGTCGAGCGTTCGCGGCGACGCGTTTCTTGGCGCGAACGCTCGGGGCGGCGTCCCGTCGTTACTCTTCGACTTCTTTCGGCGCGCAGAACCAAGCGATCGTCGCCGCGATCGCGCCGACGGCGACGCCGATCCCGATCGCTTTCCCCATCCCGGCTTTCATCGCCAACGTCGAGCCGACCGTTCCGAGCATCACGCCAAAGTTAAAGCAAACGATCGTCAACTTTAGACGGTTCTTTTGCGCCGCTTTCGACAATTCGACCGTTTCTTTCGCCGCTTTTTGTTTGGACGTCGCTTTCGGTTTCGCGTCTTGCTTCGTCGTCGAACCGTCCGCGGCGCGCTCGACGACTTGCCGCACGGCGCCGCGCGGATAATACTTTTCGATCGCGGCGTTCACCTGTTGCGGCGTGCAGATCGCGCAACGCGTCGGCATGTCGAAAATCAGTCGCAACTCGTCCTCGACGTCGAGACTCAACGGCTCCGGCGACGCGAGAATCAGCTTGCCCATATCGGCCATCACCGGAACAAACGAGTGTTGGCGCGCGGTCGCCGGTTCGATTTGCGGCGCGTAATATTCGTCGACCGGAACGTCTTCAAGGTTGACGAACGGCAAGCCTTCCGACTCGGCGTAAGCCATCATAATCCGCTCCGGTTCCGCCGTTTTTTGTTGGAGCAACGCTTGGTGGAGCGGAACGCCGACCGCGTCGGAAAACCCCTTCGCTTTCTTCAACTGCTCCGGCGTCGCGAGTTTTTCCTCGACGACGATCCCTTCGAACGTTCGCCGTCCGCTCGCCGACGTTTCCGCCGCCGCTTGCTTGCGCCCGAGCGAAAAGTCGTATTCGGCCTTGCGTTCCGCGTCGGTCAAGCAGAGCATCGCCTTGGCCAACTCGTTCAAAAGCGCTTGCGACTCTTCGATAAAATCGCCGGTCGCGAACTTGCGGACGTAAGCGTTCAGCTCGCGGTAACGATTGCGAATGACCGCCGGGTCGTCTTCGAAGCGATTAAATTTCAACAGCTGATAATAGTTCAGCGGACGGTTCGGCGCCTCGATTTTCAACCATTCCTTATAAACGTCGATAGCCATTTTGTTTATTTTCTCCGTTTTACCCGATTTATCGTTTTTAGGGAAAAGCCGCCCAAAGCGCCGTTCGTTTCCGCGTCGACGTTTCCGGCCGTCGCGTCTATTTTAGCCGCGAACGCGACAAAAAACAAGCGGGCCGGGTCGCGGAACGCCAAATTTCTCGAAAAACTCTCCGGAAACGTCGGAAAATCGCCTCGTTTTCTCGTTCGCGGCGGAAGAAAACCGACGTTTTTTCGTTTCCGTCGCCGTTCTTCCTCTTTTGCAATCGTCGCGATGCGTTATAATAAAGAAAAAACGGTTCGGGCGCGCCCGCCGTCGGGCCCGTTCTCCGCGCGCGCCGTCCTCAACGCCGCCCCCGAACCCCTCGATATCCCCCAAAATTCCCAAATTCCGAAAAGAGGCCGCCCAATGCGCCGCACTATGCTGAAATCGAAAATCCATCGCGCCACCCTAACCGAATGCAACCTCGAATACGAAGGCAGCATCGCGATCGATTCGAACCTGTTGAAGGCCGCCGACATTCTTCCCGGCGAATTGGTTCACGTCCTGAACGTCAACAACGGCTCGCGCCTCGTTACTTACGCGATCGAAGCG
>JAZQAP010000292.1:0-15241 GCA_045545275.1 Thermoguttaceae bacterium
GACGACGGCGATCTTCGAAGCGATCGACGACGTTCGCTCCGGGCGGATTTTGCCCGTTCCGAAAGCGCTCCGCGACGCGCATTTTCGGGGCGCGAAGGAACTCGGCCACGTCGGCTATCAATACGCGCACGACGCTCCGGACGCGATCGCGGCGCAAGATTATCTCGGCGTCGAACGGGAGTATTACCGCCCGACCGACCGCGGCGCGGAGCGAGAAATCGGACGGCGGCTCGAAAAAATTCGCGCGATTCTAAAAACGGCGAAAACGCCCGAAAAAACGTCGGAAGCGCCGCCGGAAAAGTCGTCGAAACCGGCAAAGTCGAGCGAAGCCGACGACGGCGACGGCGCGGCTCCGTTTTAAACGTCGCGACTTCGAACGGCGTCGGACGTTCGCAATATTCCGAATATGCGAATTGACGCGAAGAAAGTCGGAATATTTTTCGACAAATTTCCGATTTTGGGAGAATATCGTTGACGCCGACGGGCGATTTATTTAAAATCGATAATAGGCGCGCTTGCGCCTTCGAGGCGTCGGGCGCGCTCCTTAAATAACGACGGGCGCGAACGGCGAGCGAGATTGAACAAAAAATTTCGACGGCTGGGCGACCGTTCAAGCGCCGACGCGCCGTCGCGCCGGCGTCGCGAGACGTCGTCGGGAGCGTTCGTTATTCCGGCTTGCAGCCGCGGAAGGAAAGGCCTTACACATGCGAAATCAGCAGGGCGTCGTCATCACCCTCATCGTATTCATCGTCTTGACGTTGATACTGGGCGTAACGACCTATTTCGGTTTTAAAGGGTTGTCGGAGACTAAGCAGGAACTCGCGCAGGTTCAAGGCGACCTGAAAAACGCGACGAGCGAAAACTCGAGTTGGGCGACCGCGTTCAAAAAGACGAAGGACGTCGCCGGTTTCGCCGGTTTGGGCGACGGACACGCCGACCTCGGCGGGCTCGCCGACAAAATGACCGAGCGCGTCAAAGGGCTGGACGCCGCGACCGGCGGCGCGACGACTTACGAAGCCGCCGTCGCGAAACTCGCCGCCAACCTCGCGCAAAAGAATACCGAACTCGCGACCGCGCAAGCCGAAGTCGCCGCCGCGCAAGCCGCGATGAACGCCGAAATCGAAAAGTCGGCCGCTCAAAAGACCGAGTTCGACGACAAAGTCGCCCAAATGCAAGCCGACTTCGACAAAAGCCTCGCCGACGCTAAAGCCAGCTACGACGAATTGACCGCCAGCTTCAACAAGCAAACGCAAGAAGTCGACAAAGTCAAGGCGCAAGCGAAAGACGCGATCGCCAAGGCGCAACAAGAAACCGCCGACTATAAAGAAACCGCGACGGCGTTCGCCGACATTAACTCCGATTTGTCGCGCCGCATCGACCAACTCTCGAACGCCGAATTCGAACGCGCCGACGCGCAGGTCGTTTACGCCGACCAAGCGAACAAAACCGTTCGTTTGAACGTCGGAACCGACGACGGTATTCGTCCGTTGACGACCTTCAACGTCTTCCCGTCCGACGCGATCGACGTCGGCGGCGCGAAGTCGAAGGGGAGCGTCCAAGTCGTCGCCGCCATCGGCCCGCACGAATGCGAAGCGCGCATCCTCGAAGACGAAATGTCGTCCCCGATTATGGCCGGCGACCTCGTTTACACGCCTCTTTGGCGTCCGGGCGAAGCGGTGCGTTACGCGCTCGACTTCAACCTCGACGTTAACGGCGACGGTCGCTCCGACCTCGACGAAATCATCGGTTTGATTCAAGCGTCCGGCGGCGAAGTCGCGGCGTACCTCGACGCCGACGGCAAGCAAATCGGCGCGATCGACGCCGGCGTTTATCGCCTCGTCGTTTCGGAAGAAGAAATTCTCGACGTCTTGAAGAATAACTTCGCGCTCGACCAAGCGACGAAAGATCAAATCGTCGCGACCCGCGAAGGCTTCCTCGACGCCGCGGCCAAGAACGGCGTTCGCACGATGCCGTTGAGCGACTTCCTCGTTCGCGTCGGTTATAAGAAGTCGGCGCAAGTTACCCGTTATAAGGAAGAGGGCGGCGTTTCGACTCTCGAAAACGGCGTCCCCGCGACGACGGTTTCCGATACGCCGGTCGCTCCGATTTACACCGGAACCGACGAGCCGGCTCCGCGTTCCCCGGGCATTGTCGCGCCGACCTATAAAGCGGACGCCGAACCCGCGCCGGTCTCCGAAGGGAAAACGAGCGATTACTACTTCCGCCGTCGCGCGCCGAAGAGCAACTGAATCGTTCCTTGACGCGGCGGAGCGTCGATTGTAACCGAACCCGTTTCCGTTCTTCTGAGCGGGAACGGGTTTTTTTGCTCGGTTTCGCTTTTGAGCGCGGCGCGTCGAAAGAAAAGTTGACGAAAACGGCGCAAGTCGAGCGTCGCGCTTGACGATTTCATTAGAGAATCTTTTAAAATTCGTCGGCGCTTTTTCGGCGTTAGGAGACGACGGCGCCCGGCGCGCTTTTACGGTCGCGTCGGGCGAAACGGCGGCGAAGGGAGGTGTGAACGATGGATTTGGACGCGATAAAAATTCTATTTTTAGCGGTGGTGCAAGGAATCGGCGAATTTCTTCCGATCAGTTCTTCCGGGCACCTTACGGTGTTGGGGAACATTCTTTTCCGCGATTCGGCGGTTCTCGACGAAGAGAAAATGTTCACGTTGAACATTTTGCTGCACGCCGGAACGCTAGGCGCGGTGTTGATTTATTTTTGGCGCCAGATTTTCGAGTCGTTTTTCAAGACGCCGCGAACCTTGGCCCTGATCGTCGTCGGGACGATTCCGACGGTTGCGATCGGCTTGGCGATGAAAAAGTTCGCCGACCCGCTTTTGGACAGTCCGAAAGTCGCCGGTTTCTGCTTCATTATTACCGGGATTCTTCTTTTAACGCTGGTGCGCGGCAAGAAAAAGACGGCGCAAGACGAATACCTCGAAGAAGCGGAGCGTTTGAGCGCGGAGGACGAGGGGGAAGCGAACGCGTTCACCGACGGCAAAACGCTCGAACAAACCTCTTGGTTCGACGCGTTGTTTATCGGCGTCGTCCAAGGTTGCGCGGTCTTGCCCGGGATTTCGCGGAGCGGTTCGACGATCGCGGCCGGCGTCTTGCGCAAACTTTCTCGCGAAACGGCGGCGACGTATTCGTTCCTGCTGTCGATTCCGGTGATCGCCGGGGGCGCGCTCCTCGAAATCGTCGACATGATCGGAGAATATAGAGCGACCGGGAAGCCGTTCGACCTGCAAAGCGACCCGCTTCTTTCGCTTTATTTGTTGGGCGCGGCGGTTAGTTTTGGCGTCGGATTGGTCGCGTTGATTTATTTGATGCGTTGGCTCAAGGCCGGAAAACTTCACTATTTTGCCTATTGGCTCTTCGTTTTTGGGCCGTTTACGATTATTTGGTCGTTTTGGCCGGAGATTTCGGCGTTCTTTAATCGCGGTTGACGTTTCGCGGAAAAAAACAACGGAAAAAAGAGCGCAAAACTCGTTTTTTTTCGGGCGAGGCCCGTTTTCAAACGAGCGAAAAACGATTATAATCGACTCGTAAGGCGCGCGGCGGTTCGAGCGATTTCGGACGCCGCGCCGCGACCGAAGCCGTCGTCGAAATTCGTCGAATCGGCGCGAGCGAGCGCGGTTGAAAATATTTATCGATAAGGAAACGAGAATGGAAATTTTGGTCGTCGGAAGCGGCGGACGCGAACACGCGTTGGCTTGGAAATTAGCGCAAAGCCCGAAAGTTAGCAGAGTCTACGTCGCGCCGGGGAACGCCGGAACGGCCCGCGAGGCGAAGACGGAAAACGTCGCGATCGGCGAAAAAGATTTCCCGGCGCTGATCGCGTTCGCGAAGGAAAAGAAGGTCGCGTTTACGGTCGTCGGGCCGGAGGCGCCCCTTTCCGCCGGTTTGGTCGACGCGTTTGAAGCGGAAGGTTTGAAAGCGTTCGGCCCGAACCAAAAGGCGGCGCGTCTCGAAGGAAGCAAGGTCTTCTGCAAGGAAGTGCTGAACAAAGCGCTCGTTCCGACGGCGCGCAGTCAAACGTTCGACAACGTTCGCGACGCGACGAACTTCATTTATTCCGGGCGCGAATCGCAGTTCGTCGTCAAGGCGGACGGGCTCGCCGCGGGCAAGGGCGTCGTCGTTTGCGACAATAAAGAGGAAGCGCTCGACGCGGTCAAGCGAATCGCAGAAGATCGCGAATTTGGCGACGCCGGCGCTCGTTTCCTGATCGAAGAACGTCTGACCGGACAAGAGGCGAGCGTCTTGGCGATCACCGACGGTCGTACCATCGTTACGCTCCAACCGGCGCAAGACCACAAAGCCGCTTACGACGGCGACAAGGGTCCGAACACCGGCGGAATGGGCGCGTACTGCCCCGCGTCGCTCGTCGACGACCGCAAGTTGCACTGGATCGAAGAAAAAGTGCTGTTGCCGACCGTCTTCACTCTAAACCGAATGGACACGCCGTTTAAGGGCGTCCTGTACGCCGGGTTGATGATGACGCCGCAGGGCCCGCGCGTCCTCGAATACAACGCTCGGTTTGGCGACCCGGAATGTCAACCGTTGATGTTCCGCTTGAAAACCGACTTGGTCGACGTGATGCAAGCGACGATCGACGAGCGTTTGGCGACCCTCGAACCGCTCGAATGGGAAACGCGCGCCGCCGTTTGCGTCGTGATGGCGAGCGAAGGATACCCGGGCTCCTACGTCAAAGGCCATAAGATTTCCGGACTCGAAGAAGCCGCGAAACTGCCGGACGTCAAGGTTTTCCACGCCGGAACGAAGCTCGGCGAAAACGGCGAAGTTTTGACGAACGGCGGGCGCGTTCTCGACGTCGTCGCGCTCGGGGATACCGTCGCCGACGCGAAGCGCAAGGCTTACGAAGCCGTTTCGAAGATTTCTTGGAAGGGCTCGTGGTATCGAACCGACGTCGCCGACAAAGAAATCGCCGCGACGGGCTGCAAATGACGCGACGCCGCGTTCCGCCGTCGACGTTTGGAAGCGTCGGCGGCGGAGCGGAATCGTTTTTTGTGTTAAAATAGGGAGTTTGGGCAAAATCGAGGAAACGAGGAGAAGAAAAGATGATCGAAGCGCTGGAACGCGCCGTCCCGACTTGGGATTATCCGGAATATAAGGGCGAAGAGGTCGCGCTCTTCATTCCTTGTTTCGTCGACCAATTTTTCCCGGAAGCGGGCGTCGCGACCGTCAAAATCTTGGAGAAATTGAATATTCCGATCGTTTACCCGGAAGACCAAACGTGTTGCGGGCAAGCGGCGTTCAACTCCGGTTATTGGGACGACGCTCGCAAGGTGATGGCGCAATTCGGGCGCGTTTTCGAAAAATACCGCTGGATTGTAACGCCGTCGTCGGCCTGCGCCGCGATGTGCCGCGTCTTTTTCAAAGAGGCCGACCCCAATTCTCCGGCGGTCGCGGTCGGCGCTCGCGTTTTCGAGTTGTCGGAATTTCTCGTCGACGTGTTGAAAAAGACCGACTTCGGCGCGCGTTTCCCGCAAAAGGTAGCGATGCATATCGGATGCCACGGTCGCCGCGAACTCGGAATCGCTCGCGCCGCGCAAACGCTGATCGACAATATCCGCGACCTCGAATACGTTCCGATTCCGAACGTCGAGGAATGTTGCGGCTTCGGCGGGACGTTCAGCGTCAAGATGCCGGGAACGTCGTTGGCGATGGGGAACAAGAAAATCGAAAATATCCGCAAAGTTTACCGCGACGGCGTTCGTTGCATTGCGACGACCGACTTGAGTTGCGCGATGCACTTCGGCGGAATGATGCGGCGCGACCCGGAATTGAAATCGCTCCAAATTCGCTATCTTGCCGAACTTCTCGTCGACTAAGCGATTAAGCGAAGAGCGCGAGCGGACGAAACGGAACGTCGACGGCGAAATGGGAAAACTGGGTAAAGCGGAGCGAGCGGAAACGGGAACGGCGGAGCGAACGTCGAGCCGTTGGGTCGACTTGACGCGACCGCTTTGCGAAGGGATTCCGGTTTATCCGGGCGACCCGTTGTTCCAAGCGCGACCGTTCGCCGAACACGCGACGGACGGTTTTCGCGGGACGCGTTGGGCGTTCGGGTCGCATACCGGGACGCATTTGGACGCGCCGTTCCATTACTTCGTCGACGGCGAGACGCTCGACTCGTTTCCGGTCGATTTTTTCGTCGGCGACGCGGCGGTTCTCGACCTGCGTTCGACGGTCGGCGTCGATTCGGCGCGTTTCGCGGCGCCGCGAAGCGTCGGGCGTCCCGTTTTGATCGAGCCGTCCGATTTGGAGCCGTTCGAGCCGATTTTCGACGCGGTTCCGTTCGTTTTTTTGCGCGTCGGTTGGGCGGAGCGGTTCGGGCGCGTCGATTTTTACAACGCGTTTCCGTCGCTGACGCCGGAGACCGCCGACTGGTTGGCCGACTTCCCGAAACTGCGGATTCTCGGGCTCGAAACGCCGTCGTTGGTCGCGTTCCCGACCGACGATTCGAACGGTTCGGCGTCGATTTCGGACGCTTCCGCCGCCGACCGCGTTCGTTCGTTCGACCCGGAATTTTTGCCGGACGCGTTCCCGGCGTCGCCGTCGTTTTCTCCGCAGGAACCGCAATTTTCGGCGGAAAACGGAGCGGACGCGTCTTCCGTCGCCGCCGACGCGGAGCCCGGCGCGCCGCTCGACGAAGCGGAATTTTGCGCCGACGCGGAGTGTCATCGGATTTTGTTGGGGCGCCGTCCGCCGATTTTGCTTTTGGAAGGGCTCGTTGCGTTGGAGCGTTTGCCCGCGTTCGCGCCGCCGAGCGAACCGGGGGAACGCGTCGAATTCGACGCGGCGAAGGCGTTCGAAACGGTCGTTTTTCCGCTTTTGATCGAACGAAGCGACGGCTGTCCGGCCCGCGTCGCGGCGCGATTGCGAACGGGAGCCGAGCCCGACAAAAGTTGAAATCGGCGTTTCGCGCAAATTACGAAGTTGGCGGCGCGGACGTTAAAATCGGCGGTTTGCGCAAGTCGCGAAGCTGGCGGCGCGGACGTTAAAATCGGCGGTTTACGCAGGTTGCGAAGTTGGCGGCGCGGACGTTAAAATCGGCGGTTTGCGCAAGTTGCGAAGTTGGCGGCGCGGACGTTAGAATCGGCGGTTTGCGCAAGTTGCGAAGTTGGCGGCGCGGACGTTAGAATCGGCGGTTCGCGCAGGTTGCGAAGTTGGCGGCGCGGAATGTTAAAATCGGCGGTTTGCGCAGGTTGCGAAGTTGGCGGCGCGGACGTTAAAATCGGCGGTTCGCGCAAGTCGCGAAGTTGGCGACTTCAAGCGCCGACGCGGCGGTCGCGCAAGGGAACGCGGGATAAAACCGCTTGTTTATTTTGCTTAATTTTCTTATCTTAACGTCTTGACGACGACGGGGTTCCGATGGATTGGACGTCTCGAAGCATTGCGTCGCGCCGCGCGGGTCGAATCGCGGCGATTTCTTTTTTAGCGGTCGGATTGGGAAACGTCGCGTTCGCGCAAACGCCGGCGCCCGACGTCGCGGCGCAAAACCCGTTTGCGGCTCGAGCGGCGCAAGAGGCGGCGCGGCGCGTCAACTTGACGCCCGGCGCAAACTCGGAAGGTTCCGCTGTTTCGGTCGATTCGGCAAGTTCGGCAAACGGCGGCGTTCGGGGCGATTCGGCAAGTTCTGCGAGCGGCGGCGTTCGGGGAAATTCGATAAATCCGGCAAACGGCGGCGTTCGGGGCGATTCGGTAAATTCGACAAGCGGCGCAAACCGCGTTTCGCTCGAACCGGTCGCAAGCGTCGCGAATCGCGTCGACGTTTTGCGCTTGAAGGGCGGCGAAACGCTTTCCGGAACGGTTTCGCGGATTTCCGGTCGCGGCGGCTTGACGTTCCAAACGACCGACGGCGCGGCGCGAACGGTTCCGCTCGACGAGATCGACCGACTCGAAGCGAGCGTCGGCGCCGAGTTCGCGCGGGGCGTCGAGGCGTTCGAACTTGGGCGCAAACTCGGCGACGCGGCGGAGTTCCGGCGAGCGGTCGCGCTTCTGCAGGCGGCGCGCAAGACGGACGAGCGGCGTTGGACGAAGGAATGGGCGACGGCGAAAGTCGTCGACGCGCTCGTCGCGCTCGGTCGAGACGACGACGCGGCCGCTCAATTCTTCCTAATTTGCCGACTCGACCCGTATTCCGCTTTTTTGCCGTCGATTCCGTTGCGTTGGGCGCCCCGCGCGGCGTTCGGAGCGGGCGAGTCGCCGGACGCTCGGCGGCAGGCGGAGGACGAGGCGGCGCGTTGGCTTCCGGCGACGAAGAATCCGAGCGGCGTCGCGAATCCGCTCGGGCGGCTCTTGGCGGCGTCGGTTTTGCTTGATTCGGCGCGATATAAAAAGGACGCGGTCGAAGCGTTGCGCGATTTGGCCGTTTGCGAACCGCCGGAGGACGCGCGCTCCGACGCCGACGCCGTTCGGACTTGTCGGACGGTCGCGCTTCTCGCGACGGCGCAACGTTGGCGGCTCGAAACGTTGACGAATCCGACGGCGGAAACGGTCGACCGTTGGGCGGAGACGGCGGCGCTTTTGCCGGTCGAACTCCGTTTGGGCCCGGCGTTTCTCGTCGCGACCGGGAACGAGGCGCTCGGTCGGGACGAAGCGGCGGCGAACGGCTTTTTGCGGGTCGCGCTTCTTGCGTCGGCGAATCGGAACCTTGCGGAACGGGCGACGGCGCGGGCCGCGTCGGCGTTTGAAAAAATCGGTCGGCGCGACGAAGCGGAAACGTTGCGTCGCGACGCGGAGCGTCGGTTCGGCGCGAAGCGTTGACGGCGGACGAGCGAAAAGTCGATAAAAAAACGGCGCGAACCGTTGAAACGCCGCGTCGAATCGGGTAAAATAACGTCGGCGAGCGAGAAAACGGCGACGCGAAATCAAAAGAAAGGCGAAAAAGGCGCGGCGATGAAGAAAAAGACGAGCGGCGAAAACGGTTGGACGAAGAACAAACGACGCGCGGCGGTCGTCGCGTTGACGGCGGCGCTGACCGGCGTTTCGGCGTCGGCGCCCGAACTTTTCGCGCAAGAAGCGCAAACGGCGGAAGTCGCGCAAGCGACGCAGGAAACGAAAGAAACGCAAGCGACGGAAAACGCGCAAGAAACGAAAGAAACGCAAGCGGCGGAAAACGCGCAAGAAACGCAAGCGGGGCAAATTGGCGAAGTCGCGCAAGAAGCGCAAACGGCGGAAGGCGGCGTTCCGGGCGCGAGTCCGGAAGCGGAGGCGGCGGTCGACGCGTATTTGGCGGGCAAACCCGAACTCGCTTATCGGCTGTTGAAGGAACTTTACGACGCGAACCCCGATTCCGACCCGCCGGGCGTTATGTTGGCGCTCCTTTATTCGAATAACGAACGTTTTCTCGAAATGCGGCGCGAGTTGGAAAAAACGGCGGAAGATTATCCCGGCGACCCGGAAGCGTTCCTGCAGTTGGCCGGAATCGACGTTCGCGAAGGACGGTATTTGGAGGCGCGACTTCTTCTCGACCGGGCCGACGAGTTGAACGCCGAGTACGCGGCGCGCTTTCCGGAGTCGACGCGAATCGTTTACCTCCGCGAAGAGACGTTGAACGTTCGCGCCCTTCTCGCCGAACGTCGCGGACGGTACGACGAAGCGGCGGAGTTGACGCAAAAGGTCGTCGACGCGAACCCGAAAAACGTTCAAGCGCGTTGGAATCTCGGGTATTTGGCGGTCAAACGGAACCGACTCGACGACGCGGAAAAAGCGTTCGATCAAGCGGCGGAACTCGACGAACGCCTTTGGCCCGGTTGGCTGCAAACGGCGACGACGCTCGACGCGGAAGACCGACTCGACGAAGCGTTCGAGCGGTTGCAATCGCAAGGCGCGTTGATCGAAACGGCGTCGCGCCGCGAACGAGCGCAACTCGCGCGGCTTTACTTGCGTTGGAACAAGCTCGACGAAGCGGCGTCGCTCGTCGGCGAACTCGAAGCGGAGGGAAAAAACGATTTCGACGGTTGGGCGTTGCGCGGTTGGGTCGCGCTTTACGCCGGAGGATACGCGGTCGCCGAAGACGCGTTCCGCCGAGCGACCTTTATCGACGGAACGAGTTTCGAAGCGTCGAACGGGCTCGCGCTCGCGCTCCTCGACCAACGGAATAAGGAAAAATTGGCGCAGGCCCGCGCCATCGCCGCTAAAAATTACCGAACTTACCCGGATTCGCAGGACGCCGCCGCGACCTACGCTTGGACGCTCTTTTTATCCGGCGCGGCGCGCGAAGCGGACGCGATTTTCGGCCCGGCGCTCGATTCCGGCGAATTTTCGCCGACGGTCGCCTATTATCTCGCCGAGATTGCGAACGTTCGGGGAGACAAGAGTTTAGCGTTGACGTTGCTCGACTTGGCGTTGCGGCAAAAGGGGAATTTCCCGAAACGCGCCGCGGCGGTCGAGTTGCGGGAAATTATCGCGCCGGAGAAAAAGGAAGAAAACGCCGACGCGGAAACGTCGCCGGAAGCCGCCGAAACTCCGCAAAGCGCCGAGAAAGCGGAAGCCGCCGAAACTTCGCAAAGCGCCGAGTCGGAAGCGGAAACGCCCGAAACGAACGAATAAAACGAAACGACCGAGCGACGCGACCGAACGACGGAGCGCGTCGGCTCGATTTTTATTGCCTTTAACGATTTTTGTCGCGGCGACGCGGCGTTTTCCGACTTTTCGCGCAAACGTCGGGCGAACGTTTTCGAACGTCGCGGCGCTTGCGGAAAGGCGCGGGAGAACGCGCGGACGCGTCGCGACGAAGGAGGACTTTCGATGAAACGCGTCGCCCGTTTTTCGCCCCTTTTCGCGGCTTTGGCCGTTTCGCTCTCGACGTTCGGCGCGGTCGCCGCCGACTCTTCCGACGCGTCGACCCGCGTCGTCGACTCGAAAAACGTTCCGCAAACGATTAAAACGTCGGACGGTCGCGAGCTGAAGCTCGTTTGGAACGACGAATTCGACGGCGTCGGCGCGCCCGACCCGGAAAAATGGGGATATGAAATCGGTTATATCCGCAACAACGAAGCGCAATATTATTCCGACCGTCTCGAAAACGTCTTCCAAAAGGACGGCGCGCTGACGATTCGAACGCTGAAAGAAAAGTTCCCGATCGCCGGAAAACCGGGGTCGAAAGGGCGCGATTTCGCCGAATACACGTCCGGCAGCATTAATACGCTCGGCAAAGCGGGTTGGCTTTACGGTCGCGTCGAGGCGCGGGCGCGTCTCCCGAAAGGAAAGGGAATTTGGCCGACCATTTGGATGATGGGAACGAACATTCGCGAAATCGGTCGGCCCCGTTGCGGCGAAATCGACATTATGGAGTACGTCGGCAAGGAACCGGGGCGCGTTTACGGGACGATTCATATGCGTCGTCGCGGCGCCGCCGAGTCTTGGAAGGTCGTTAGCAAGGGAAACAACGTCGAGCCCGGGAATCCGGAGGGCCGCTTCTGCGTTTACGCGCTCGAATGGACGGAAGATAAATTGACGATTTTGGTCGACGAGGAAGTCGTTCTGGAATTTTTGCGTTCCGAAGAGGAAAAGAAAACGGAAGTTTGGCCGTTCGACAAACCGCATTACCTCTTGCTGAACACCGCGATCGGCGGAGCTTGGGGCGGCGAGATCGCCGAAGACGTCTGCCCGACCGATTATTTGATCGATTACGTTCGCGTTTATCAATAATTGTCGCGAATAATTGAAGGAAGATGAAGGCGTCTTGGCGCAAAAAACGTTAAGCGGCGGCGTTTGCCCCTTCGCTTAACGTTTGCGTTGGACGTTTAAGGCAAAACGCGCTTCTCGAAACCGGGAAGCGCGTTTTTTTTCGGCGTTTGCGTTAATTTGCGTTAAAACGGGAAAAATGGCGAAACTTTGCGGCGTCGCTCGGCGAATTAGCGTCCGGCGTCGCGTCGTTTTTCGCGGACGATTCGCTCCATTTCGGCGACGACTTCGTCGATCGTTTTCCCGTCGCTGTCGATTAAAACGGCGTCTTCCGGGCGTTTGAGCGGCCCGATTTCCCGCTCCGAGTCCTGCCGGTCGCGCTCGACGATTTGGCGGAGGAGTTCGTCGAAATCGACCGTTTCTCCGCGCCGTTGGTGTTCGCCGAACCGCCGCCGCGCCCGTTCTTCCGGGGAAGCAGTCAAGTAAAATTTGCAAAGCGCGTCCGGAAAAACGACCGTTCCTTGGTCGCGTCCCTCCGTCGCGATCGGTCGCGAAAGGCCGATTTCCCGTTGTTTGTCGACTAAAATCGCTCGAACGGACGGAGCGCCGGCCGGGTATTTGACCGACTGCGAAACTTCCGGCGATCGCACCGCGTCCGAAACGTCTTCGTCGTCGAGAAAGACGCGACCGTTTTTCGACTCCAACCGGCGTTCGCGAGCGATCCGCGTCAGCGCGGCGGCGTCGGTTAGGTCGACGTTTTCCCGCAAAGCGCAAAGCGCGATCGCTCGGTACATCGCGCCGGTGTTGAGGTATTCGATTCCCAACCGTTCGGCGAGCCGCCGCGTCGCGACGCTCTTTCCCGCTCCGGCCGGGCCGTCGACCGTTACGACGTCGATTTTTTGCATTGAACGCTCCTTTTTTGCGTTAAATTAGTTTTGAGTTGCGAATTTTGGCGTGAAGTCGACGAAAACGTCGCCGTTTTGTTCGTTGGGGACGGAGTCGACGCCGCGTTCGCCGAACCGGCTCTTTCGGTAAAAACGCGTCGCCGTCCGCGAATCTTGGTTTGCCCGTTTTTCTTATTTTACTTAAATTTTTATTTTGCGCTAGGTCGCGGCGGAAATTTTAACGAATCGGCGTTTTGGGGGGCTAAATTGGCGAGATTTTCTTACTTGGCTCCGCGCCGCGTTAAACTTGAGTTCCAAAAAAAACGTTTTTGACGAAAAAAGATATTAGGCAAACTTTTAAAAAAGAATTTAAGCGCGTTTTCTTCATTTGCTTCGTTGCGTAAATGAAAAAAGGTTTTAGAATAGCGATAAGTTGGTTAAATTGCGCAAAATAAACGGAGCGCGAAGTTTTTGACGGTTTGGAGCGAAGAACGACGGTAAAGAAACCCGACTCCGAATATAACGATTGTCGCGAATAAAGACGTTGCAGCGGCGCGCGATTCTCAAGTCTTGGCGTCGACGAGGTTAAAGTCGTCGAGCGAGAGCGCGCAAGCGCCGATATTAGGGGAAAGAAAAGGAGTTCCTCGCGACGTTTTTACTCGACAACGTTGAAATTTGTCGATTTTAACATTTTTAGAGCGTGTTGCGCGCCAACGCCTTTTTCATCGAGCGACGGGAGCTTTTTCCTCCCGCTTTTTCGTTTTGCCGCGCTCGTTCCGTCGAACGAACGCTTATCGCGACGGCGACGAAAATAAACGGCCCGGCCACCGACGAACAGGAGCGATTTTTAGTATGAAACGCGGTTTTGACAACTTCGATAAAGAAGGTTTGGACCCGTCTTTCATTGACTCGGACGCCTTTTCCAACGACGCGTTATTTTTGGACGACTTTTCTTACGCGGACGAACGAGGCGCTTCGACGGACGAACTCTTTGACGATCGCGACGATTTTGACGGCGATTACGACGTCTTTGGCGCGGAAAACGTCGACGAAAATATCGACGAAAACGACGCGTTCGACGACCCGATCCGCATTTACTTGGTGCAGATGGGCGATATTCCGATGTTGACCCGCGACGAAGAACGCCGCGCGGCTCGCGAAATCGAAACGACGCGTCGAGCGTTTCGGCGCGCCGTCTTGAAAATGGATTGGGTCGTTCGCGACGCCGTCGAATTGTTGACGAAAATTCAACGCGGGCGCGCTCGCCTCGACCGAACGATCGACGTTTCGGTCGCCGATTTGAACGCAAAAAAACGGTTTCACGCGCTTCTCGGCCCGGCCCTCGCGACCCTGCGCGGCGTTTTGGCGAAAAATCGCGAAGATTTTTTGGCGCTGCGTTCCGGAACGTTGACGCAAGAGGAGCGCGTCGCGCGCCGCCGAGCGTTGGCCGCGCGCCGCCGCCGAGCGTTCCGACTCTTGAACGAACTCGATCTCCGAACGCAATCTTTCGCGCCGTTTCTCGATAAATTGACGCGTCGCAACGAAAAAATTCGCGAGCGTTACGAGCGAGCGAAAGAGTTGCGCGAACGCTTGGCGGAACTCGCCGTCGCCGGGGACGACGCGCCGGAAAAAACGAACGTTTCCGCCGCCGACGAACCGTTTGAGATTTCGCTTTCGAAAGACGGCGTCTCTTATTCGGAACCGCGCGGAACCGACGCCGTTTTTCCCGTTTGGCGCGTCGCGGGCGGTTCGCGCCGTTTTGCGTTTGAAAATTGCGCCGAATACGAGGAGTTGCGTTCCGAGTATCGACGTTGCGTTCGATTTTTGCGGAGCCAACGTCTCGCCGCGAACGAAACGCTCGCGACGCTCGACCGAAAATTGGCGTTCGTCGCGCAAAAACGTCGCGATTTCGAGTCGGCGAAACGCGCTTTTTCGGCGGGCAACCTGCGCCTCGTCGTCAGCATTGCGAAACGTTACCGCAACCGCGGGCTGAGTTTCCTCGACTTGATTCAAGAGGGGAACACCGGGCTGATGCGCGCCGTCGACAAATTCGAACACAAACGAGGTTTCAAATTCTCGACTTACGCGACTTGGTGGATTCGGCAAGCGATTTCGAAGGCGATCGCCGAGCAGTGTCGCGCGATTCGGATTCCGAACCACTTGCTCGAAACGTTGAAGGCGGTGCGCAAAGCGTCGAGGGAGCTAACGCGCCAAACTCGCGTCGCGCCGACGCCGCAAGAAATCGCGAAACTTTCCGGGTTGTCGCCGTCTGAAATTCGCGCGGCGATTCAAATTTCGCGTCCGCCGCTGTCGCTCGACCGCCCGGTCGAGGGGAGCGACGAGAGCTTTTTCGGCGATTTCCTCGAAGACCCGCGCAAAAACGATCCCTTGATCGAGATGAACCGCGCGGCGCTCCGCGAACGGCTCGACGAAGCGTTGTCGGCGCTTTCGTTCCGAGAACGCGAAATTATTCGGCTTCGCTTCGGACTCGCCGACGGGTACGCGTACACGTTGGAGGAGGTCGGGCGTATTTTCTCCGTTACTCGGGAACGCGTTCGTCAGATCGAAGCGAAGGCGGTGCGCAAGTTGCAGCATCCGGCGCGCTCGAAACCGTTGAGCGGCTTTTTGGACGGCGCGTTTGGCGACGCGGCGGCTCGAGGAGCGAACGGAACGCGGGGCCCTCTCGGAACGTCGCGGCGT